>CAYNCC010000059.1:0-2347 GCA_964396035.1 uncultured Alphaproteobacteria bacterium | reverse complement strand
GAAAGAGCCTTGGAAGAACTAGAAATAATTACTAATGATTATGAAGATGGCAATCCCTCAATAGAAAAAGCAGTTAAATTATACGAAAGAGGTTTAGCTTTAACTGAACATTGTGAAATTAAATTAAAAGAGGCAAAAAAGAAAATTGAAGAAATTAAAATAACAAAAAAGAAAATTATTTCTAATAATGAGGAAATGTCTTGAAAAAATTAAAGTTAGAGTTAGAAAACTCCCAAGAAGAAGTTAATAAAGAACTTAAATCACATTTGCCTAAAGGAAAAGGATTGGAAAAAAAACTTTTTGATGCAATTGAATATTCAATTTTATCTTCAGGAAAGAGATTAAGACCTTTTCTAGTTTTAAAAACTTCAGAATTATTTGATGTAGATAAAAAAAGAGCTTTAAGAGTTGCGGCTGCAATTGAAATGGTTCATTGTTATTCATTAGTTCATGATGATTTGCCAGCCATGGATAATGATAATTTAAGAAGAGGGATTCCTACGACACATAAAAAATTTAATGAAGCTGTTGCTATATTAACTGGCGATTCGCTATTAACTCAAGCTTTTCAAGTCCTTTCAGAGACATCAACTCATAGTGATCCAAAGATTAGATGTGAGCTTATTTTAGAACTTTCAAAAGCTGCAGGTCCAAATGGCATGGTTGGTGGACAAATGATGGATCTTGAAGGTCAAAACAAAAATTTAAACATTGGAGTAATTACTCGTATTCAAAGATTAAAAACAGGGGCACTTATAGGTATTGCATGTAATTCTGGCGCTATATTGGGAAGAGCGGAATCTAAAGACAGGTTTGCTTTACAAGGATATGCTCATGATATTGGATTAGCATTCCAAATTAAAGATGATTTATTAGACATTGTAGGTAAAAAAAAGAATATTGGAAAAGCAGTTAAAAAAGATCAAAAATTTGGTAAAGCAACATTTGTATCTATAATGGGTAAGGAAAGAGCTGAAAAACAAGCAGAATATTTGTGTAATCAAGCAATTAAACATTTAGAAATATTCGATGATAAAGCAGATATATTACGTGAAATTGCAAAATTTATTGTAGAAAGAAATAAATAAATATAATAGAATTGAATCTATTCAATACGACAAAAAAATGGAAACATCAACACCGTTATTAGATAAAATAAAATTTCCTTCAGATTTAAGAAAACTTAGTAAAAATAAATTAACTCAAGTTGCTTTAGAATTAAGGAATGAAACTGTAGATGCTGTTTCTACGACTGGCGGACATTTAGGTGCTAGTCTAGGAGTTATAGAACTTACAGTTGCAATTCATTATGTTTTTAATACTCCAAAAGACAGACTTGTTTGGGACGTTGGACATCAAGCATATCCTCATAAAATCCTAACTGGTAGAAGAGATAAGATTAGAACGCTAAGACAAAAGAATGGTCTTTATGGTTTCACAAAAAGAACTGAGAGTGAATACGATCCTTTTGGCGCTGCACATGCCTCTACTGCCATGTCTTCAGGTTTAGGAATGGCTATTGGAAGAGATCTGCAAAAGAAAAACAACAATGTAGTTTGTGTTGTAGGAGATGGAGCTATGAGCGGAGGTATGGCATATGAAGCAATGAACAATGCTGGTTCAGAAAAATCAAAATTAGTTGTTATTCTAAATGATAATGATATGTCGATTGCCCCACCTGTTGGAGCACTTAGCAATTATTTATCAAGGATTATTTCTTCAGGTACATATCAATCTTTTAAACATATAGGCGGTCAATTAGCTAAATCATTTCCAAAAAGATTAGGAACTGCTGCAAAAAAAGCAGAAGAATTTGCAAGAGGCATCGTTACAGGAGGCACTCTTTTTGAAGAATTAGGTTTCTTTTATATAGGACCAATTGATGGACATAATTTAGATCATTTAATTCCAGTTTTAACAAATGCTAAAAAATATAAAGATGGTCCAATAATAATCCATTGTGTAACAAAAAAGGGGAAAGGTTATAAACCAGCAGAATTATCAGATGATAAATATCATGGAGTTAATAAATTTGATGTAGCTACAGGCCAGCAACAAAAATCTGAATCAAAAGCACCATCTTATACAAAAGTTTATGCCAATAGTTTAATAAGCGAGGCCAAAAAAGATAAAAAGATTGTAGCAATAACTGCTGCTATGCCTTCTGGAACAGGCCTAGATATCTTTGAAAAAAAATTCCCAACCAGATGTTTTGACGTAGGCATTGCTGAGCAACATGCTGTTACATTTGCTGCTGGATTAGCTACAGAAGGTCTTAAACCTTTTGCTACAATATATTCTACTTTTTTACAAAGAGCTTATGATCAAGTTGTTCATGATGTTGCAA
>CAYNCC010000058.1:0-6573 GCA_964396035.1 uncultured Alphaproteobacteria bacterium | reverse complement strand
GAATACTACACAGCTACGTTTGACTTCTCAGATGCAACAAACACATCTGATGAAGTTGATGTATTTCAATTAAATTGGAGAATTGATTTCTAACTATATTCCGAGATCTCTCAAAGTTTAAAAAACCCTCTGATATTTTTTAGGGGGTTTTTTTTAATTATTATTTTTTACCTTGGCGAAAAGTTAATAAAAGGATTAAAAGGGCAATCAAATATACTAAATGTACGTAATCATACTGTGTAAGGTTTGCTTCCATTTTTTTAAATTAATTTTTTATAAATTTTAGATGCTATAAAAGCACCAGTTAATGGAGCTAATATGTAAAGCCAAATAAATTCTAAATTACCAGAGACAAGTGCTGGCCCAAAGCTACGTGCAGGATTTAATCCAGCGCCAGTTAGCGGCCCACCTACCATAATACATGCAATTAATGTGAAACCTATAACATTACCTGCAAGAGCTCCTGCTTTTTTTGAAATCGCAGCTATAAGTACAGAATTAACTAAAAAAAATGTCAAAATAACTTCAACTATGAAAGCACTAAATATATTTATTTTTTCTAGATTAGGAACTACAGCCCCGAAATTAATATTTTGATCTTGATTATGTATATTAAATAATAATAGTGCTGCTACAGATGCTCCTAGTAATTGAACTATTATATAATAAAAAGCAATTTTTGCGGGTATCTTTTTAGCAATATAAATAGCAAAAGTGATGGCCGGGTTTACATGTGCGCCAGATATATTGCCAAATATATATATTAAAAAAATAACAGTAAAACCATGAGCCAAAGCTACTGAAATTAAAACATTTCCATTTGCGACTGCTCCAGCTCCAATAAACACTAAAGCGAAAGTGCCAATAAATTCACATAGTAATTTTTTATAAGTGCTATTCATTAAATTTATTTTACTTAAAATCAGCCATCCAAGAAACAGATAAACTGCCTGCTGCACTTCTTATAGAAGCCCTTTCGTCTGCAGGAGCTGAAATTAAACCTTTTTCTTGAAGGTAGCCCCCTTCTCCAGAAGCTTTTTCGCTAGTAAACTCAGCGATATATTCAGCAATACCAGGTATCTTTCCTACATGGGCATTTTTAACATAAAAATATAGAGAACGAGACACAGGATATTTTCCTGAAGATATATTTTCGAAAGTCGGCCCATTACCTTCAACAATAGAGCCCTGAAGTTTATCTTTATTTTGGTCTAAGAAACTGTAACCAAAGACTCCAAAAGCTTTAGGGTTTTCTTGAAGTTTAGAAACGATTAAATTATCGTTTTCACCAGCTTCGATGTATGCGCCATCTTCACGAATAGTATGACAAAGTCTTTTAAATGCTTTTTTATCAGTTTTTTTCATTGCTTTAATTTCAGAAAATTTTTTACATCCACCTTCCAAACCAAGCTCTACAAAAGCGTCGCGAGTTCCTGAAGTTGGAGGAGGTCCTATAACTTCAATTTTAGTATCAGGAAGAGACGGATCTACATCTTTCCAAGTTTTGTGTGGATTAGATACAATTTTACCACCTACCATAACATTTTTACCAAGAGCCAACCAAATGTGTTTTCTATCTAATTTCATTATAGGCGAACTCTTAGCATTAGTCATAACGATACCATCATAACCAATTTTTACTTCAGTTATGTTAGTAATGCCATTACTCGCACATTTTTTTACTTCCTTACTTTTGATTCTTCTGGAAGCATTGGCAATGTCAACCTGTGTTGGCCCAATACCTTGGCAAAATATTTTTAGACCGCCGCCAGAACCTGTGCTTTCAATAACAGGCGTTTTAAATGGACTAGAAATACCAAATTTTTCTGCAACAACTGTTGCAAAAGGATATACAGTGCTAGAGCCAACAATTCTTATTTGGTCACGTGCCTGTGCTATATTGACAGTTAAAAAAGTTGCTGTTGTAATTGCTATAGCGCGAGTTAAAAATTTTTTCATAGAGCCTCCTATTTATAGGTTAATAAGTAATAACACGGGTATTATGCCTTTGAAAGTTTACATTTTTATTACATTAAAAAAAAAACTTTTGTTACAAGATGTTAAATATTGGTAAAATAAATTATTTTAATTTCTTATTTTTAATTAAATTGAAAATCTATGCAAATCCAGATCAAAAATTTTAATTTTAAGACTAATTTGCCAATAGAAGCAGTTAAAAAAGAATTCTTTTTAGAAATGAGAGAATTTTATATTAGTTCTTCAAAAAAAATAAAAGATTCTTTTTTAATAGAAAATGATGGATTAAAAGCTGCTTTTTTTAGATCTAATACCATAGATCAAATAATAATGGGTTGTTTTAAAAATTTTGTATCTTTAAGCAAAACAACATTGAATAATTTTGCAGTAGTTGCCACTGGAGGATATGGCAGGCAGGAGTTAGCCCCATTTTCAGATATTGATATACTTTTTTTACATTCTATTAAAAATAAAAAAAACTTAGAAAATAGCGTTAAACCTTTCTTACATATTTTATGGGATCTTGGACTAAGAGTTGGATATGCGACAAGAACACCAAAAGAATGCATTTATTTTTCAAAAAAAAATTTAGATATTGCAACATCTATTCTAGAAAGTCGTTTTATTATAGGGGATAGAAAAATTTATAATAATACTTATGATTTTTATCAAAAAAAAATTATTAATATTCAAGGCATAAATTTTATATCAAAAAAATTATTAGAAAGAGAAAATAGATTAAAACAAAATTCTGATTCACGATATTTATTAGAACCTAATGTTAAAGATGGGAAAGGAGGTATTAGAGATTTACAAACTTTGGCATGGATTGGAAAATTTTTTTATAATGCAAACGATTTAAAGGATCTTGTTAAAAAAAAAATATTAGATAAAAATTCAGCAAAATCATTTTTTAAATCAAAACAATTTTTTTGGACAATAAGAACTCATCTTCATAATTTATCGCATAGACCAAATGAACAGTTAAATTTTGAGTACCAAACTGAAATAGCAAAAAAAATGGGTTATAAAAAACATAAAGGCACTATAGATGTTGAAAGATTAATGAAACACTATTTTTTAACAGCTAAAAAAGTAAGTGATTTAATCAGAATTTATTGCACAGCGATAGAGGAAAAAGAAAAATCAACTGTTATAAAAAATAAAAAAAATAATAAATATAAAAATGAAATTGAAGACTTTGTTATTACCAACAAAAGAATAAATTTTAATAAAAATTTTTTATTTAAAAAAAATACTAATAAGATATTTAGAATTTTTTATTTAGCTCAAAAAAAAAATTTAGATATTCATCCTATAGCTTTAAGATTAATTATAAAAAATTTATCAAAGATTGATAAAAATATTTCAAAAAAAAAAGAAATTTTAGATATTTTTATTAAAATTTTGACTTCAAAAAAAAATCCAGAGAAATATTTAAAGCTTATAAATGAAACTGAACTTTTGGGAAAGTTAATACCTGATTTTCAAAAAATTGTTGGGCAAATGCAGTTTGGTGGTTTTCATACCTTTACTGTTGATGAACACACATTAAGAGCTATAGGAATTCTAAATCAAATAGAAACCAACAAAAAAAAAGAATTATATAATGAGATTTTTTCTGAAATTTTATCTCCAAAAGTTTTATATATAGCTCTTTTTTTTCATGATTTAGGCAAAGGAAGAGGCCTAGATCATTCTTTTGTTTCAAGCAAAATAGCTAAAAAATTTTGCTCTGCCATAAGTTTAAATCAAATAGAAACAAATAGTATAATTTGGTTAATAAAAAATCATTTAGTAATGAGTAAAGTTTCACAACGTTTAGATCTTGAAGATCCTAAAACAATATTAGAGTTTGGAAAAAAAATAAACTCATTGGAACAATTAAAACTATTATTTATTTTTACTGTTGTAGATATGAAAGCTACAGGAAAAAAAATATGGAATTCATGGAATAAGTTTTTATTGGAAGAATTATTTTTAAAATCTAGAAAATTTATTTTAGCTAGTAAAAAAAGAATTTTTTTATTAAATTTTAATTTAATTAAATCTAAATTAAAAAAAAAATTTCATAATATCCCAGCGAAAAAATTTAAAAATGTATTTAATATTTTTCCTAAAGATTTAATTTTAAATAGTGGAGAAAGAAATTTAAACCGATATTTTAATATTGTTTTTAAAAACCAAAAAAATTTATTTATAAGTTTAAAAAAAAATAATTATAAACTTGCTACTGAAATTATAATTTATACAAAAGACAAACCAGGTTTGTTAGCCAAATGTGCCGAAGTTATTGCTGCTTGTGGATTTAATATTGTTGAGGCAAGAGTTTATACATTAAAAAATTCAATGGCTCTTGATATGATTTGGGTTCAAGATAAAAAGGGATTGTTTTTAGATACCAAATATAATTTGCCAAAATTAAAACATATTTTAAAAAGAACTTTAAATAATGGAATTCTTGATAAAGAAGAAGTTTCTTTAGATTATGAAAAAAAGAATGAAAAAAATTTATTTAATATAACACATAAGATCTATGTAGATAATACTATGAGCGAAAGCAGCACAATTATAGAAATAAATACTTTCGATAGAATAGGTCTTATTTATGATTTAACGAAAAAGATATATAGCTTAGGTTTACAAATAAGTAGTGCTAAAATTTTAACAATGGGTCATAAAATCACCGATATTTTTTATATAACTAATTTAAAGGGTCAAAAAATTCTTTCAGTTAAAAAAATTGATCAATTAAAAAAACAAATTTTATTACTCTTA
Source organism: uncultured Alphaproteobacteria bacterium (assembly GCA_964396035.1). Lineage (GTDB taxonomy): Bacteria > Pseudomonadota > Alphaproteobacteria > CAYNCC01. Next base: position 1,818 of record CAYNCC010000058.1, on the reverse strand, counting down.
AGAAATAAATAATTTTAAATTTTTATTAAATGAAACTACTTAAACCTTTTGCAACAATAAGCGGCCTTACATTTATTAGTAAAATTTTAGGGTTTGTTAGAGATGTATTAATTGCTTTTGTGATTGGCGCTGGGTTAATTGCAGATATTTTTTTTCTAGCATTTAAACTTCCAAATTTTTTTAGAAGATTGTTTGCAGAAGGGGCACTTAATGCTGCGTTTATACCATCATTTTCTTCAATATTAAAACAAGAAGGCAAACAAAAAGCTTTAAAGTTTGCATCTGAGGTTTTTTCCATACTTTTTTTTGTTTTATTATTAACGATTTTGATCATTGAATTTTTCATGCCAATTGTTGTCTATATTTTAGCTCCAGGGTTTATTAATCAACCATCAAAATTGGACCTGTTAATTCAATTATCAAGAATAACATTTCCTTATTTGTTTTTTATTTCTTTAGTTTCACTATTAACTGGAATCTTAAATTCATTTAATAAATTTGCGATAGGTTCAGCAGCACCTATTTTATTAAATCTTTCCTTTATTTTTTTTATTATGAGTTTTGAAAGTTTTTTTACAACTAAAGGACACATGCTTTCATGGGCGGTTTTTTTTGGAGGTTTAATTCAATTAACTTTTTTGTTTTATGGAATATTTAAAAATAAGTTTTATATTTTTTTTCCGAAACCTAAATTTACTAATAAAATAAAAAAATTATTGAAGTTAATTATACCTGGCGCTATAGGTGCGGGAGTAATTCAAATAAACTTATTAATTGATGTTATTATTGCATCTTTTTTACCAACTGGATCAATATCATATTTATATTATGCTGAAAGAATTAATCAATTACCTATCGCATTGATAGGCGTTGCAGTTGGGACTATTTTACTTCCAAAATTATCTAAGCAAATAAGTAATAAAAATTATGAAAAAGCTAATTATAGTCATAACAGATCTTTAGAATTTTCAATAATACTTTCATTTCCTGCAGCCATAGCAATTTTTATACTTTCAGATCCTATAATTTCTGCTTTTTTTGAAAGAGGTGAATTTTCTTTACAAGATAGGATTTTATCAGCAAAGGCATTACAAGCATTTGCGATTGGTATCCCCGCTTACGTATTAGTTAAAGTTTTAGCTCCAGCTTTTTTTGCTAGGCACAACACAGTAACGCCAGTTAAAATTGCCATATTTTGTGTTTTTTTAAATTTGATGTTAAATATTATATTAATGCAGTTTTATCAGCATGTTGGCATAGCTTTAGCTACAGCTATAACATCTTGGGTAAATGCTTTTTTACTTTTTATAATTCTAACTAAATCTAAAAACTTATTAATTGATCAAGAGTTAAAGAAACAAATAAAAAAACTTTTTTTAGTTTGTATTATTTTTACTTCATTAATTTTTTTTTTAAAAGATATTTTAAATGTAACAACTGATTTTAAATTAATTTCTTTGTTTTTATTTGTTGTATTTGGAGTGTTACTTTTTTCTATTTTATGTCTATTATTTAAAGTTATAAACATTTCAAATAATGGATTATTAAAATCAAAATAAAAAAAATTATTTGAGGCAAATATACAAATCTTTTAGATTATAAATATGAATAGAATTTTTTCAGGAGTACAACCAACAGGAAATTTACATTTAGGTAATTATTTAGGTGCAATAAAAAATTGGGTTAAACTTCAAAAAGATTTTGAGTGTATTTTTTGTATTGTTGATCTTCATGCTTTAACAGTGCCACAGGACCCAGAAAAATTAGAAAATAACACATTAGAAGTTGCTGCTGCATACATTGCTAGTGGAATTAATC
>CAYNCC010000057.1:0-6578 GCA_964396035.1 uncultured Alphaproteobacteria bacterium | reverse complement strand
TACATTTTATGCCTACAATAAATGATAAAATGACATCTTCTATAGAAGGTTTTGGAATTTCTTATATAGAAGCGGGTATTTATGGAGTGCCATCAATTTCAAGCGGTATAGGCGGATCGAATGAATCTGTATAAATAATAAAACGGGCATTATTTGTAATCCAAATAGTGTTATATCTATAAAAAATTCTATAAAAAAAATTTTAGATAATAAAAAAAGTTATAAGCATATGTCTTTAAATGCAAAAAAATTTTCAAAAAGATTCTTATGGAATAGAATTATTAAACAATATTTAAATCTTTTAAATAAAAATCTTTAATGAAAAGAATTTATAATTCCCGTTTCTTAGATTGCGTTCTAATTGTTATTTCTTTATATACACTATTTTTTATTTTTCATAAATTTTTTGGAGGTAAGATTCCTTTTTGGGATTTTCATGTACATTATTGTTCAGCAAAAAACTATTTATTGGAAAATTTTCCTTATGGGATTGATGCTTTAAAAAGTTGTTTAGATCCTAATATAACTTTGACCGCAAATTATTCACCAGGAACCTTAGAACTTATAAAATATTTAGGATATTTTAGTATTAAAAATGCAAATATTTTATGGGTTTTTTTTGAAATTATATCATTACTTCTAATTTTTTTTGTTTTAAAAGAAATATTTAAATTTGATTATGAATGGAGAAATATTCTTATACTCCTTTTTTCGTTTGGAGGAACAATTTTTATTAGTTTTATTTCAGGAAATTTATCAGTTATTTTATATGGCTTTATATCTTTAGGTATTTATTTTTTATATAAGAATTTTTTTAACTATTATTATTTAATTATATTATTTGTTTCTTTATTTAAATTCTATTATTTATCATTTTTAATAATTCCTTTTTATCTTATAGGTTGGAAATCTTTTAACAAAATTTTTTTAAGTATTTTATTATTTGTAGTAATTCAATATTTTTTCTATATAAATGATCCAAACTTATCTATGGCGTTCTTTGATGTTATACAAGGAAAATATCCAGATAATTTACCAGTAAGAATGTTAACAGGCACAGGCTTATATTCATTAATTGAGAAAATGCCTTGGGTATTACAGGGAGTTAGCGATTTTGATAAAAGTTTTTTTTCTTTACAAATAAACTTAATAATTTGGTCAATAATATCTTTTGTAATTTTATTATCTATATTTCATTGCTTGAATGAAGAAAGAATAAAAAAAAGCAGTAAACATTTTTTATTTTGTTTATCATTTGGCATATTATCTATTGATTTAATTATACCTAGATTAGTTGTATATGATTTAATTTTAACTGTGCCTGTTCTTTTTTATCTTTTAAATCAAATTAATTTTAAAAAATTAATTAAAATTGATATTGATTTAAAAAATATTTTTATTTTAGTTTTTTTCATTTTATTTGACCATCATTTCCCTTTTTTAGTGGTCATTTCTTTTTTAACTCTTTTTTTATATTCAGAATATTATAAAAAAAATATTTTTATTTATTAATTTTCTTTCTTTATATCTCTAGATAAAATTTTTTCTATAGTTTCTTTAATTTTATTATTTTTATATAAAATTTTATAAACAGAATTACAAACTGGCATTTCAATATTTTTCTTTTTAGACAATAAAAAAATAGTTTTTGAGTTTATAATTCCTTCTGAAACAGTTTTATTATATTTCATAATTTGTTTTATCTTTTTTCCCTTTCCAACTAACAATCCTGTTACAAAGTTCCTAGAAAAAGAACTATTACATGTAAGTGTTAAATCTCCTAAACCAGATAAACCATAAAAAGTAGATTCTTTTGCTCCATAAACTAGTCCAATTCTTTTCATTTCAGCTAAACCTCTTGTAAGTAAAGCCGCTTTTGCACTAAAACCTAATTTTTTACTTTCAACTATTCCAGATGCTATTGCTAAAATATTTTTTATAATTCCACCAATTTGCACACCTATAATATCGTTTGAATAATAACAACGAAAAGTTTTTGAGTTGATTAGTTTTGCTATTTTTTTTGCATTTCTATGATTTTTAGATGCAACAGTAACTGCTGTAGGTAATTTTTTAGCAACTTCTATTGCGAATGACGGACCGGATAATACAGCTATTTTAGATCCAGGTATAATTCCTTTTATCATTTCGCTAATTAAAGATTTGGAGCTATGTTCTAGTCCCTTAGAACAGATAATTATTATCATTTCTTTTTTATAAAAATTTTTGAATTGTAAGATAATTTTTTTGACAAATTGAGAGGGCACACATATAAAAATGAACTTACACATAGCAAGTTCTTTTAAATTTTTTGTTGCGTAAATATTTTTTGGTATTTTAATTTTTGGAAGAAATGTTTTGTTTGTTTTAAATTTATTTATTTCTGATACTACTTTTTTTTCATATGCCCATAATATGATTTTTTTTTTACTCAGATTGCACGCCAAGGCAGTCCCCCATGCTCCTGCTCCTATAATTCCTATATTTTCTAACTTGTTAGACATTTTGTTATAACAAAGATTGGTTTATTTTTTTTTTATTTATATATCCTTCTCTCAATATATTAATTTTATTTTCTGTTACATCTATAATTGTAGAATCCTTTTTTAATTTTGTTACTCCATCTTTAATTATAGCGATTTTTTTATTTTTAAAATTTTTCATTATACTTTTTGCATTTATATTACTTTTTTTACCTGTAATATTTGCACTTGTACAAAATATAGGAAAATTACATTTTTTTATTATTTCTAATATTACATTATGATCAGGAACTCTTACTCCAATAGTATTATTTGAAGCAATGAATAATTTTGATATATTTAAATTAGGTTTTCTTTTTAAAATCAATGTTAGAGGACCAGGCCAAAACATATTTATCAATTTAATAGAAAGTTTATTAAAAAAGGCATATTTTTTTGCCATTTTTAGATTTGAACATAAAAGTATTAGAGAGCTAGATATTGGTCTTTTTTTTATTAAAAAAATTTTTTTTACCGCTTTTTCTTTAAATGGATTAGCAGCTATTCCGTAAACTGTATCTGTTGGAATAAAAACAACTTCACCATTAGTAATTTTTTTTACTGCTTTTTTAATTCCTTTAATATTAGGTTCTATAACCTGCATTAATAAGCCTTAGCAATAAAGTTTGTATTCTTAAAATTCTTTTTTCCATATTCTAAATCTCTCCCTTTAGAAGTTTTTATTTTACCTCCAATTCCATTTACTATTGCATGACCTGCTGCAGTATCCCATTCATATGTAGTGCCTGATCTAGGATAGAAATGAGCCTTTCCTTCAGCTATATAACAAAATTTTAATGAACTACCTAAGAATAACACTTTTTTTATTTTATATTTTTGCATTAATCTATTAACTTCACTTTTTGTAGAGTGAGATCTACTTATAATCATTTTTTTTTCTATTATTTTTTTAGATTTAATTTTTTTAAATTTTTTTTTATTAATTATTTTGTATGTATTATTTTTTATGCCTACATATGTTTTTTTTAGTATAGGAGCATATATTATTCCTAAAATAGGTTTTTTATTTTTAATAAAAGCTATATTTACGGTAAATTCTCCATTTTTTTTTATAAACTCCTTTGTCCCATCTAATGGATCAACTAACCAAAAATTATTTATGTTTTTTTTATTTTTATTGTTAGTCTCTTCAGAGAAAATAATTGGATTGTTAAATATTTTTTTTAAACCATTGACTATAACCTGTTCAGATTCTAAATCTGCTAATGTTACTGGCGACATATCTTTCTTTTTAAAAATTTTGAATTCTTTTGAATATATCTTTATTATTTTTTTTCCAGCTAACCACGCTAATTGACAAACTTCTAATATTTTATTTTTATCTATTTGCATTTTAGTAATTGCCTTTGATTTTTTCTAATTAAGAATTTTTCTTTTTGTTTTTTAGTGTTTTTTTTATAACAGTTTGGGCATGAAATATCTTCAATATATTTATTAGATTTTTTATCTTTTTCTGATACAGGGGTTCTACAGGCACCACACATTGTATATGTGCCTATTACTAATTTGTGTTTCAGACTCACTCTATTATCAAATACAAAACATTCTCCATTCCATAAACTTTTTCTTTTTTCGATAGTATTTAAATAATTAATAATACCTCCTTTTAGTTGATAAGTTTCTTTAAAACCTTTTTTTCTTAAATAATTTGCAGCTTTTTCACAACGTATTCCTCCCGTGCAGAACATTGCTATTTTTTTATTTTTTTTTAATTTTTTAAAAAAGTTTGGGAATTGTCTAAAATTTTTTACATTTGGATTTAAAGCATTTTCAAACGTGCCTAATTTATATTCCATAGGTTTTCTCATATCTATTAATATTATATCTTTATTTTGTATAAATTTATTCCAATTCCTGGATTCAACATATCGATTATTTTTTTTCCCTTTTTCATCTAAAGGCAATCCAATTGGAACAACCTCTTTCTTTATTTTTATTTTAGGTCTATAAAATGGTTGGAAATGTATTTGAGAGTAATTGTTGCTATCAAAATTTTTTATAGATATTTTTTTTTTTAAATATTTCAAACAATCATTTATATCATTTTTTTTACCGGAGATTGTGCCATTAATACCTTCAGGAGCAATAATAACAGTTCCTTTAATTGATTTGTTTAAAAAATATTTCTTTAAACTCTCTTTATATTTTTCAGGTCTATTAATCTTTTTTATTTTATAAAAACCAATAACGCTTATTTGCATTTTTTTTTATATAACTCCAAACCTTTCTTTGTTGGGATAATTATTTCACCTGGACCGTCATGCCATTTTCTTATTTTTATAATTTCTTTTTTTAATAATTCATCTATTAATTCTTTATTATAATTTTTAAGAAGCATTTCTTTAGATATGCCTCTTAAATGTTCTGGCATCTTACATAAATCATTTAGAATATCATTAATATTAGAAGACATTTGATTTTTATTTTTTTAAATATATTTTAAAATATAATTAATTATAATTAATTTACATTGAAAGTTTTTTTTTTATTTTTGTTTTTATTTATTTTTGTGCCGTTTAATTTTGTAAAAGCAGACAATGTTATTTACAATAAATCAGGAGGGCCTTTATTTATTTTTTTAGTTGATAAAAATTGTCATCCTGATCCTATTATGCTAAAAAAACTTATGTTTAGCATGCCTACGGATCCTGATTTTTATTTTGCGATAAATTGTTCAAAGTTGGGGAAAACGCTAGAATTAGAACCAAGTAAAAGTTTATCAATAAAAGAACCAGATGAATTTATTTTTATTGCAAAGTTAAAAAGTCCTGTATCAAAAGTATCATTTTGTTATTTAAGGAATTCTTCAGAAGTAGAAATACAACCTCTTGGTATTGGAGGAGTAACTTGTAAATGTATAAGTAGTAAGAATTGTATCAATAAGTTGAAAAAAGAATAATTTATTAAAATTTAATTAATTTTTGTTTTAAGAGTTTTTTACATTCTTTATCATATTGTTTAGAATTTCTAACTTCTCTTTTGTTATCTAGAAAAACATCTCTTGTTTTTTTTGGTTCCAAATTAATTTTTTTTGCTAGATCATTTCTTATAAAAAATGCATTTACACCATTTCTATCAACTCCAGCAAGAGTATATTTTTTTTTCTTTCCAAGTTTTTCCAAGGCTTTCAAAGATGCACCATAGTAAGATTTATTATTTTTATGGTCCCAATTAAAGTTGGAGTCGTATTTAATTGTAGCTGATAATTTTGGGCCAAAAAAAGAATTATATTCAATTATAACAACCCTTGGTTTTATACAATTAATAGTTTTCCATATCCAAAAGTCATTACCATCAATATCTATAGACAATAAATCCAATTCTTGATTGAAAGTATTTTTTTTTATAATTTGATTTATTTTTTCTATTTTTACAAATACATTTAATAACTTTAAATTCTTCATTTTCATATCAAGAATTTCTTTCATTTTTATTTTAGCATCTTGATATAATTTTTTATCACCTTCTATTTGGACACCTTTCCATCCAAAATTTTTTAATAAATTTGTTGTATTACACTCAGTTCCATTTTCTACTCCTATTTCTATAAATCTTTTTGTTTTTATGCCTATATGTTTAAAAATATATAAAATTATACCGTCTTCCTCATTTTGTGAATAAATCTTTATTCCAAATTTGTTTATATTAAATTTACTTTTTTTACTTAATAATATTGGTTTAGAAATTTTTAGAATTTCTGGGAATAATTTTTTTAAAAAAAATTTTAAAATAGAATTAAGAAATTTAATGTTATATCTTTTGTATTTTATGTGTTTATTGAATACAATATTTTTTAAAAAAAAAATCATAATGTTTTTATTTTTTTAATATCTTTATTTATTATTTTATTTATTATTTTTATATTTTATTTTTATTAATTTTTTTTAAAAGGATTACTTATGTTAAATGGCAGACATTTTCTTCATGTTCCAGGACCAACTAATATTCCAGAAAGAATAATACGTGCAATGGCGAGGACTATGGAAGATCAAAGAGGAGCTAATTTTCCTAAATTTACAAAACCTCTTTATGAAG
>CAYNCC010000056.1:0-6637 GCA_964396035.1 uncultured Alphaproteobacteria bacterium | reverse complement strand
AAGGCAGTCCAGAACAGAAACTAACTTTCAAACAGATATCGGGTCGCCAGATGGAAACCGGTGGTCCAATATCTAGCAGCGCTTCCGTATCCCCTCGAGGTGTAGGGAACGCGTTCGCAACTCACATAGTGGACGTGGACGTAGATCCTGAAACGGGTTAAGTTGATATAGCTCGATACACTACAATTCAGGACGTCGGTACTGCAATTCACCCGGATTATGTTGAAGGCCAACTTCAGGGAGCGGCAGTACAGGGAGCCGGCTGGGCAATAAATGAGGAATATTATTATACAGATGATGGCAGAATGGCCAATGCCACACTGCTTGATTATCGTATGCCTACTTCTCTAGACATGCCTATGATAGAGACAGTGTTGGTAGAAGTCCCGAATCCTGGGCATCCATTTGGTATAAGGGGTGTAGGAGAAGTTTGCTTAGTACCGCCGTTGGCTGCAATCGCTAATGCCGTATACGATGCAGTAGGGGTAAGAATAAGAGAATTACCACTGAAACCCGGTAATGTGTTGAAGGCTCTTTGGGAGAAGGACAAGAGCTAAATCAACTCACTAATTTGCTGATATAAGAGGCCTGATGACCTTCTGGTTATCGGGCCTCTTTTTTAATGTAAAAGAAATAACAGGTTAGAGTTCGATATTATCTGTCTGGCAGAGACAGTATTGATATCACGTAAGAATTGAGATATTTGTCAAATTGGAACTGACTATCCAAACAACAATGCCACCCAACACTCCAGTGGTCCACGTGGCAATGGCAAATACTATAATAGCTCTCTTGGGTAAGACTTGAGTCAAGCCCCAGAATGTTATCGGCCCCCCTGCAGCGGCTACATACAGGAGAGTGGCAGCCGGGGAAATGCCCATTCCCATTATTACTAACAGAGCTACTAGTGGGATTTCGAACAATAATGGTACGTTTATCAACAATCCAAATGTAGCTGCTATCAATATTCCTGTTATATTGTCTCCGAGGAAACCAGATACGGTTTCTGAGGATATCCATTGTAGTACTAGTCCACTTCCCAACCCTGCTACTATCATGATTGGGCCTAATCTAATCAGGTATTTCATGCTGGATTTCAGCCAACTAATAATACCTAGGTATATCATAGAATAGAAAGATTCTTGTGTGGGTTCAGACACTGGTATGTTATCAGTGTCGTTCGGGATCGTGTCGTATGTTTTGTCACCAGCAACCAAGGCTACAATTGGGCTGATGATGAATGCTCCAACCACGCTCATTATTACTCTGCTTAACCCTAAAAGAGGTGTGAAGATAGTCATACTCATGATAATGGCAGGTAGATTAAGTGTGGATGATCCTTGAATCATAGCTATAGCGTAAGCGCTACCCGAACCTTTTTTATGGAAAGAATTAGCTATCGGCACTACACACGCTGAGCACAGATTCCATATAGGTCCTATGCTTAGTCCAATGATTGTTTGACCAACAACACCTCTATCGCGGTAAGTGTTTATCTTGTTAGGTATTATGAAAGTTTCAGTTAGACCAGCCACTAGGAATGCGAATATCATTCCTGCAGATATGATTTCGAAATAGGCGATTGAAAAATCCTTCCATCTATCGAAAAGACTTTTCTCAGTTTCAACACAAAACCCTTGAAAGCATTCTACCACCGGCTTTGTAACGGCCTCTAAGTCTTCGTTGACTTCGTCAAGCTTAGGGAATCTGCTGAAAGAGATAAATATGATTAGTAAGATTGTGAGGAATATTAACCCTACTATCTGTTTCTGCGTTATTTTAACATTGAGCAGGTTTAGCATATCTATACCTGATTGATAATCATATTACGTAATGATAGACGCCGTTGTAATTTCAATACTATAAAACCTGTGAACATTAGATACAATCTGCAACCGGTTTTGATATTTATTCCCAAGTATCACGAGCCTGTTCGAATCCATGTATATTGGCTTCCCACGTAGATGTGTCCAATATTGCATAAGTTCTAAAGGCTGGTTTGTCAGGATCTCTGGGCTGGCCAAGTGATCCTGGGTTGATAAGTAACTGTTTATCGACATTAGTTATTAGGGGTCTATGTGTATGTCCAACAATTAATACGTCTGCTTTGGCCTCCGGTAGCAGGTGATTGGGTATTTTAGCTAATTTACCGCTGAAGCTATTGTCGTCCGTACCAGAGGAAACAGCTCCTTGGTCATCTTCAATCGGAGCCAATCTATCACCTTCGCCCGGTAGAAACAATCCTGCTCTTCCTCCGTCAGTCCCTCCAGTTGGATCCAATGGGCTAGTATGCATCATCATCACAAATTTGCCGTCAATATTCCATGAAAGTGTCAATGGAACTCTTTGTAAATGTTGCAAGTTATCTGGCTTGATATTACCAGATTTTCTCAATACAGCTCCTGCAGGAGCTAGTATTGCTGTATCATGATTTCCTCTTACGACGGGTATTCTATATTTTTGCATAATCTCAGATATTTCATTCGAGAACCTATACTGAAGGTTCATATCGCCGGCACATATTACTTGGTCCACTCCTTTAAGTTCGGAGAGTGCCGTTTCGAAAGCCTGCAGATCACAGTGTATATCTGATACAATACCTATCTTCAAGAATTTTCTCCGTTGTAATTTTTGTTGCCAAAAAACTGGCTTTGCTGTTCAACAACAAGAGAACAACAAAGCCAGTTTTGATACTCTTATTCACGTGTGCATATAAAGCTAGAGCCATTACCGTGGGGTCCAGTTTCACATATTGCCACGTCCAGCTTCTTCATTTGCCCTCCTGGCCGTGGTAGCTGTCTTTCACACGCTGTTCCCATCATCTGCTGAGCAGTTTCCCATATGTGAGTCATTCCGTGGATTCTTCCATTGCCTAAGTTACCACCTGCAGTATTCATAGGATGGGGGCCGTCTATGTCTATAGTGCCGTTTTGCATCCAGCTATGGGCCTGACCTTCAGGTACTATACCCATGGTTTCTAACCACATCCATGTCATAGGGCTGAATCCATCATACAGGTGTATTAAGTCGATATCCGATGGCTTCATGCCAGCACTGTCAAACAGGTTTTTACCATGCTGTCCTTCCCACTCGTATTGGTTCTCCAGAGATGCTACGACTCCAGTTTTCTTTTTGTTCCATACACTGGCTCCCATGCCGGCTATGTAACCTCCTGGATGAGGAGTGTCTTTAGCCCGATCTTCGGTAGTCATTATTACCGCCTGTATTCCATCTACTGGCATGTCATTATCGAAAACGCACATTGGATACGCGATGAGTCGTGAGTTGATATAGTCATCATATGTTATTTGGCGACCCTTCCAGACGGCGTATTCATTCATTTGGGCATTTTTATGGGCATTGATAACATATGCAGCCAACTCTTCACGTTTGGCTCCATATTTTTCCAAATATCTTTGGTAAGTGATAGCTTGTCCTGATCCTCCAACACCATGTCCATATACAGTCGAGAAAGCAGATGACCCTCCGGCTGTTCTGCCGCTTACTTGTCTGTATCTTACTCCAGCAGGGTGATGACCGGTTCTTATACAAATCGCGTAGTTACACACTCCTGATGCTAAAGCCGCAGCAGCTATGTGTATCATGCTCACTGAACCGGCCGCTGGCAGATCGGTTTGTATCCACCATTTGACATTATCGAAAGGTATAGCTGACATTATATGATTGGCATCCAGCCAGACCGCAGGATCTCCCTTAACACTTGGCCCCCAGTTGGGGTCTGCCCATGAAGCTACTCCGTCAATATCAGAGGGTTTCAATCCGGCATCCGCGATAGCATTAAGAGCTGCTTCGTTTGCTCTGGCAGATTTACTGCCACCATAGTAGCGCCTACACATGGTACTACCTGCTCCTATGAATACTGGGCGTTTCCCTTTTGGCCATTCAATCGGCATAACGTCCTCCTGTTTATATTTATATTGGTTTATTCATCAAACTGGTTAGCTAGTTCTTGGTTGAAACTGTGGTATCCAAACATCATCGTTAATTTGTTCAAATATGACTTCAAGAGGAAGGCCCATGGTAAGACCTTCACCAAGTTCTCCGTATTCGAAATTTAGGATGTTAGACATAAGTAATAACCCAGTTTGTTCTTCAAGTTCTACTATACACACCGCATAAGGAACTTTTTCCTCAAACCCGGATACAGATGTGTCATAGCAAATATAGTGTGTATAAAGAGTTGCTCTTCCACTAACTTCCTCCCACGCCAATTCGTGGTCTCTGTTCTTGCAATTTATGCAGATGTAGTTAGGTGGATGATTGTAGTATCCGCACCCTTGCCAACGTTGCAACACTAATTTGCCCTCTTTTGTTCCATCCCAATATGGTTGGGTTAATTGTGATGCTACGGGAACAATATTGTAGGGGCCCATAGTATCGTGAGATAAGTTATCTAAACTACGAACCAACGGTGCGGCAGCACCGCCCAATACATCCGAATGTGTTCCCAAAGGTCCTGCGGTTACGTGAGATTGAGTGTGTAATGGTCGTACTGGTGGCTCAGAGCGGTGAGTAGTGATAGAGTGCCGCTTTCAGTGTTTGTGATGTGAATCCGAGATTCCTTGCATAAGGCCAAAACCGGCGTAATTCTGTCTTGATTATCCTAGTGATATATAGTGACTGTGTCAACCTCGTGATGGCGTTAGTCTGTTTTATCTGACGCTGGATAAATGGTTATTTTTCTTTGGTCTCCCATACCAGTGCTTTCGGTTTCAACTTTGTTGTTTTCGGATAGTTCCATGTGGATAACGCGGCGCTCGTTTGGAGTCATGGGTTCCAATGTGATAGATTGTCCTACATTAACAACCCTTTCCGCTACTCTGTTGGCTAGGGTTCGCAGCGAGGAATATCGTCGTTCTTTATACCCTTCGACATCCAATATTACTCTTCCTTCAGTCTTCCTGTTTACTATCAAATTAACTATAAATTGCAAAGCTTTTAGGCTTTCACCTCTTCAACAAATCAACAAACCAGAGTCTTCACCTTCTATGTCGAATTCTATAGTGTCGGACTGAGGATCATTATTCTTAGAAGCAGCAGATGATGCACTGACATTCATGTTCCTCATAACATTGTCCAAGACTAGTTTAGATACAGGTATTAGTTCAGTAGGCATATCCAGCATAAGCACCCTGATTCGTGCGGGTTCTGCCCCGAATCCCAATATACCACCTTTGCCTTCACTTATTACGTCTATTTCTACCTGGTCTCTGTTTGCGCCGAGTTGCTCTAGGGCGATTTCTATCGCCTCGTCGACTGACTTCCCCGTTACTTCCATTGTTTCCATTTTGCTCCATTTCTTCAACCGATTGTTCGGATGATTCTTCCTGTACTACTGGTCCTTGTTTTGGTGCAGGTAATAGATTCCCCCAACCGGTTATAAAGTATTGTATACCCATTTGTATGAAGTTCGATGCCACCCAGTAAAGTGCCAAACCACTCGGCAATTGAAATGAGAAAAAAGTTAGCATTAGGGGCATCATCCACAACATCATAGTGTTGGTCTGTGCTTGTCTTGGATCTGCCGAAGGAACCATCGACATTTTCTGAACCGACCACATAGATAGGCCTACTAATGCCGGTAGTAGAAAATCTTTTTGTTCGGCAGGTCCTTGGGCTAGGTTTAGCCAAAGAAACCCACTATTTAGAGGCACTGCTTCGTTGACAAGTGGTAGCCACGAATAGAGTTTTTCTGAAAGTCCTATTAGTCTCTCTGGTTGGCTAGGTAAAGTTTGAATAATGGCTTGATATAGACCTATCCATATAGGCATCTGAACCAACATGGGGCCTAAACATCCGAAGGGATTCATCCCATGTTCTCTGTAAAGCTTCATGGTTTCTTGAGATAGTTTAGACCTGTCATTCTTGTATTTCTCTTGTAGAGCCTTAACTTTAGGCTGTAGAACGGACATATTTCTGGTAAGTCTTATTTGTTTGAGAGTAAGAGGTAATGTAATTACTCTGATGATAACTGTAAAAAGGAGTATACTCAGACCGAAATTGTCAAAGAAAATAGCGTAAAGAAACACTAGACTGTTGACCATAGGTCCCTGTATAAGCTGTTCCCACATTAAACCTAGAAAATCAAGCATTATACTCCAAAATCATGTCGATGTTATTAACCACTTTGGCAAGTCCTATCTTCCTTGGAGTCGTAGCACCAAAGGTCCCTCCAGAGGGTGTCCTCTAAATTCACAGCTCTAACAGTATGATTCATGGCGCTAATGTAGATTACTGAATCAGTGCCTGAAGATTTAATTGGTGCTCTCACTGGCTCTTTTATCGAGAATGATCGCAGTTCACTGCCTGTATCTTTATCTAGCAAGAATACGTCGCCGTTGTGGTTCGCTACAACGAGGCCTGAGGGAATTTACACTGGATCGGAATCTATTGGAGCTTTCGTGTCAAAAGGGTTAGTCCAACTGGATGATCCATTGTATTTGTTGATAGCGTATATGTTTCCATCCAGAGAAGCTGCGTAAATATTTGATTCGTCTGAAGTTGCTTTAGCCCAGAACCAGTTATCTCCTCTAAATGGCGAAGACCATTGTTCACTCCCTTTAGTCGCGTCGATAGCATAGAAATGTTTATCGAATGATCCTATAATTATAGTTCC
>CAYNCC010000055.1:2351-6648 GCA_964396035.1 uncultured Alphaproteobacteria bacterium | reverse complement strand
AGACTAGCAGATTGTAAAGCATCAGTTCCGGCTAGAAATGCTGTAAAAAAAGCAGCATATCCAAATACGTCTCCTGGTGCTTATGAAAATGCTTATACTTTTGTACCATAAATTAATACAAAAACACTTACAGCTATACTCACAGGTACTACTCCGCCAATAGCCAATGATAACGCAACTAATTTATTCATAATACCCTCCCTCTTTATAAAAAGGTAATGCTATTATACAACTCTTTAGGCTTAAGAAAACTTATTTTTTAAAAATTTTATTTGCTTGATTTTGGCTACTTTTCTTAATTTTTAAGAGATTTTTTAAATATTTTGTCAATTTTTCTACCTCTTTTAGCTCCTTATTGAGTTCTTTGATGTCCATATTGTCATAATTCTTATCTTTTTCTTTAAAACTATTAATATTTTCATCTTCTTCCATAATCATCTTTTATAATAATATAATTATCCAATTAAATTAAAGATTTTTATTATTAATTAAATTAAAATTACTTATTTATGTTAAGTGCAAATTTTTTAATAAATCAATTATCGAAATATGGATATAATTTTTTTACAGGTGTTCCTTGTTCACATTTAACTTCTGTGATTAACGGAGTAATAAATTCAAAAAAAATAAGGTATGTTGGGGCAACAAGTGAAGGAGAGGCTGTTGGTATTGCCTCGGGTGCTTGTTTAGCAGGAAAAAAAAGCGTTGTTATGATACAAAATTCTGGTTTAGGAAATACTATTAATCCTTTAACTTCATTAAATTATCCTTTTAAAATTCCAATCTTATTAATTACAACATGGAGAGGAGATCCAAAAATGGATGATGAACCACAACATAAACTAATGGGAAAAATCACAAAAAATATTCTAACATTAGCTAGAATTAAAAATGAAATTTTTCCAAAAAATACAACTAATTTAATAAAAGTTCTTTCTAGAATTAATAATTCAATAAATAAAAATTCATTGCCGTATGCTTTAATAATGAGAAAAGAAACAATTAAAAAAGAAGAATTAAAACAAAAAAAAATTTTAATAAAAAAAACTAAAGGTCCGAAATTTTTTTATAAAAAAAAAAATAATCCTACTAGGTATCAAATACTAGAAGAATTAAAAAATAATATAAATAATAAAACTGCAGTTATTGCAACTACTGGAAAAACTGGAAGAGAGTTATTTAGTTTAAATGATTGTGATAATTATTTTTATCAAGTTGGATCTATGGGATGTGCCAGTGCAATTGCTCTAGGCATAGCTTTAAATTCAAAGAAAAAAATTATAGTTCTTGATGGCGATGGAGCATTACTTATGAAAATGGGCAACTTGTCAACAATTGGCGCGAATCAACCCAGAAATTTAATTCATATATTATTGGATAATAATGTTCATGATTCAACTGGCCAACAATTAACTAATGCTTCAACAGTTGATTTTTCAAATATCGCAATAAACTGTGGATACAAAGAATCTTATTCCATTGACAATGTAACTGATTTTTCAAAAGTAATAAAAAAAAAATTAAGAAATTTATTTGGTCCAATTTTTATACATATTAAAATTCAAAAGGGTTCTATTAAGAATTTAGGAAGACCTACAATTCATCCAAAGGATGTAGCTATACGATTCAAAAATTTTTTAAAAAGTTAAACCTTGTAGTTATATTCTTTATTTGGATCTCTATCTATATCTGGAGGATAATTTTTGTATTTATCTTCATAATATCTTTCTTTGTGATTACCATCAGATAATTTATTATAAGTTAGATATAATATTCTTCTTGATTTGTTTGTTAAATTTTCTTCAGATCTATGAGGAGCATAACAATCAAAAAAAACTGCGTCTCCTGGATTTGTTTCAATTGGAATAAATTTCATATTTTTCATATCATCATCAGATAATGGTTTCCATAATTTTCCAATAAGACCTAATTTATTATGTCCAGGTGCAAATTCTAAGCATCCATTCTTAATAGTTGATTCATCAACACTGACCATAGCAGTTAAATAGAATTTTGCATAATCATCCCAACCAGCTTGAGAGTCTTGATGTGGGTTAAAACCAGAACCGCCAGGCATTTTAAAATTTATTTTATCTTTAAATAAAATACCTTCTTCTCCAAGACAATCATTTACACACTCCATAATCTTACTTTTAGTACATAGTTCATTAAAGCCAGAATGATATTTACAAAAATTTTCTATTCTTGCTAAAACTTTTTTATTTTTATTGATTTTACTTTTCTCAAAATATTTCCATTGTTTACCAGAAATATCAGGAGCATTTTGTAATTCTTCTGTGTAACTAAGAATTTTTTTTATTTCAGATTTATCGAATAATTCTGGAACTAATACGAAGCCATCGTCTTTAAATTTTCTGATTTGTTTTTCATTTAACATGTTTATATATTAAAAAAAAAATTTTTAATTTCTATTATCTTATTTTCATTTTTAAAAGCGTTTTATGTATTGCATTTAATAATTTTCTTATATGAATATAATTAATATTCCCAATACAACCAATTCTAAATGTTTTATTTTTGGTAACACTCCCTGGGTAAATTAAAAATCCAAGTTTACTAAGATTATTATAGAAAAAATTAAAATTAAACTTTTTATTACCTGGCATTAAAAAACTTACAATTATCGGAGAATGTAAATCATCTGATAAAAAACATTTAAAACCAAGTTTTTTCATTCCATTTATAAGAGTAATATAATTTTTTTTATATCTTTTATTTCTATTTTTTATACCGCCTTCCTTCTTTAATTGTTCTATTGCGGCTGTTAAAGCAATAATTGAGTGGGTTGGTGGGGTAAAGCGCCACTGGCCATTTTTTATAAAACCTTTCCATTGATCAAACAAATCTAAAGACAAAGAATTTGCATTGTTTTTTGCTTTAGATAAAGAAGTTTTTTTAATTATTGAAAAAGAAAAGCCAGGAATTCCTTCTAAACATTTATTTGATGAACTAATTAAAGCGTCAATATAATTCTTCTGGAAATTAATTTCTATCCCTCCAAAAGAACTCATTGCATCAACAATTAATTTTTTTTTATATTTTTTGCATATTTGTGATATTTCGTACAATGGATTTAAAATTCCACTACTAGTTTCGCAATGAACTAGAGATATATGAGAAATTGATTTATTTTTTAATAAAATTTTTTCAATTTTTCCAATAGACATTGGCTCGTCTTCATTAAATTTTAAAATTAAGAAATTCTTTCCAATTTTTTTACAAATATTAATAAGTCTGTTTCCGTAAACTCCATTTGTTAGAACTAAAATTCTAGAATTTTTATTAAGTAATGTTGAAAAGGTTGCTTCTAAAGAAAATGTTCCACTACCTTGAATTGGTAAACAAACATATCCTGATTTTATATGTGTTAATTTTAATATATCAAAAAATAATAATTTATTGATTCTTATAAATTCTCTATCTCTAGAACCTAAGTCTATTAGCATTGATTTTTTTGTAAAATCTGATGTGGTAAGTGGACCAGGAGTAAAAAGTAATTTTTTTTTAATTTGTTTTACCATATTTTTTAATATAGAAGATATAGGTTCTATAGAGTATTTTAGTATAAATAATAAAAAAAAGGATATCTATAATTGTCTAAATTTAAATTTATCTATCTACTATTTGGGATTATTTTACTTATTTATATATTTAATAAAGTTGATATTAATTCTTTTCTGAATGAGTTAAACAAACTAAGATTTAGCTTCATTAGTGTTTTAATAATTTATTTTATTGGGTTTGTTTTAGATAGCTATTCCTGGAAAATATGTATTGAAAATTTAGTTAAAACAAAATTAAAAATTTACGATGTATTTAAAATTAGAATTATTGGGGAAGCATTTAACTATATTCTTTTTCAAGTTGGTGGCGAACCTGTAAAAGCATTTTTATTAAAGAATAATTTTAATATCAAATATAAAATATCTATTGGTTCATTAATACTAGCGAAAACTCTTATTCTTTTTGCATTAATAATTTTTTGTTTTATTGGCTTATTAAGTATTTTTTATA
Source organism: uncultured Alphaproteobacteria bacterium (assembly GCA_964396035.1). Classification (GTDB taxonomy): domain Bacteria; phylum Pseudomonadota; class Alphaproteobacteria; genus CAYNCC01. The sequence goes on along the minus strand of CAYNCC010000055.1, from coordinate 2,613 downwards.
CAAAAAAATTCGGTCCAAACTTTGAAAAAGCATCAATGATTGGCTATTTATTTTTTACAACATTAATAACTTTATTTTTTGTAGTTCAAAGATATAAATTAACTTCAAAATTACACCGTATTTTCAAGAATAAATTATCAAAAAAATTTAATAATCTTTTTAAACATTTACAGGAAATTGAAAAAAAAATAAAAGATTTTAATAAAAAAACAAAAAAAGATTTATTTAAAAATATATTTCTAAATTTATGTAATTGGATTTT
>CAYNCC010000055.1:0-2341 GCA_964396035.1 uncultured Alphaproteobacteria bacterium | reverse complement strand
AAATCAAAAAATTTCTTTTATGGAAGCTGTTGCTATCGAGACACTTGTGCAATTAGTTAGAGCAATGCTTTTTTTTATTCCATCAAATATTGGAACACAAGAAGGAGTTTTTGTTTTAGCAGTAAATGTATTAAAAGATTCTACGCCATTAGGTTTAGCTGTTGCTGTTATTAGAAGATTAAGAGAGGTAATTTGGATATCTATAGGATTAATAATAGGATTTAATCAAAAAATAAATTTAAAAGAAATTAGAAAAAAATTATAATTTTTTTAACTTATAAAAAGTAATTAAAATTGTAATGAATAAAAATATTGGAGTTCCAATATATGAATAAAATAAAAAAACATCAATTTTATTTAAGAAAGTTATAGGTATAACGATATATATTATATCTTCATGCTCAAAACCTAAAATATTACTTTGTTTTATAGCCCCTCCTCCTTTTACTCTTTCTAAATAAAATCTAATTGTCATAATCAAAAAAACACAAAAAGCTGAGATATAACCATATTTTATTCCATTACCAAAATTTATTTCACAATACACACCCATTCCAATAAATAATAAAATATAAGAAATACAAACGCCTAAATGATCTAAATAATGACCCAAAATAGATGTCTTATTTAATTTTCGTGCCACTTCACCATCTACGTGATCAAAACAGGCTGCAAAAAAGAATATAATTGAAGCTATTTTTGCATTTACAAAATTTCCTGTAGAAAATAAAAAAAAAGATAAAATGCCAAATAATATTCCAATTAAAGTAACAAAATTAGGGTGTATCTTAAAAAAAATAAATGGTTTTGAAATGAAAATACCAATTTTTTGATCCCATGGTAATTCTAAACTTAAACTTTTAAAGAATTTATTCATTTATTTGATGTAGAATTTTTTTTTTGGCTAAAACTAAATCTTTCTTATAATCAATTTCTGTCCAAGACAAATTAGTAATATCTTCAAAATCTATAGTAAAAATTTTATTTATAATTACTTTCCTTATAGCCTCTTCATACATTTCATTATTATTTGATTTCATAATTGTTCGTGCATTTTCTAAAATTTTTTTTGATGATGAATTAGAAAATCTAAAAAAACCAACTGACTCACCGACATAATCAAAATTATTGGAAATAATTTTACCAAAATCACAAATTTTATTATTTTTAATACAAACTTTAACTGGCTCATCTCCTTCTTCAAAATTTCTATCTAATAAAAGACAATTTCTTTTTTTTGATTTAATTAATTTTTTAAGTATTTTTTTATCGTATAAAACATCTCCATCCATTAATATTAAATCATTATTCTTATTAAAAAATTTTGATGCACAAATTAAAGAAACAATGCTTCCCATTTTATAATTAGAATTATTAAAAATTTTTATAACTTTTTCTTTATCTATTTTGCTAATAAATTTTTTTATCAAATTTGATTTATATCCAACAACTATTCCTATTTCCTTAATGCCATAATTAAGAAGATTCTCATAGTGCCTCTCTAGTAATGTTTTATTATTAATTTTTAATAAAATTTTTGGGATATTAGATTTTAATCTCTTTCCTATACCTGCGGCTAATATTAATGCTTTCATTTCTTTATTTGAAATTTTAAAAAAATAGTTATTTAAACATAATTATAATATAATTTTAATTGTAATAAAATTGTAGTAGATGAAAATTATTGACGCAAAAAACATAGGCATAAATAAATTAACAAAATCTCAGCTATTAAAAAAAGAACTTAATAGTAAAGAATTATCATTCCTAATGGAAGCTCATAATGGACTTACTGCAAAAATAGTTGAAAATGCGGGATTTAAAGCAATTTGGGCATCTGGATTATCAATATCTACTGCCCTTGGTGTCAGAGATAGTAATGAAGCGTCATGGACACAAATATTAGATGTCTTAGAATTTATGTCAGATGCAACATCAATACCTATACTGGTTGATGGTGATACTGGTTATGGAAACTTTAATAATTTTAGAAGACTTGTCTCTAAACTATGTCAAAGAAAAATTGCAGGCGTATGCATTGAAGATAAACAATATCCTAAAACAAATTCTTTTGTAAAAAATTACCAAAAATTAGCAGACATTGATGAATTCTGTGGAAAAATAAAAGCAGGTAAAGATATTCAAGAAGATAATGATTTTTCTATTGTTGCAAGAGTTGAAGCGTTAATAGCTGGATGGGGTATTGGAGAGGCTGTTAAAAGAGCAGAGGCATATTATAAAGCTGGAGCTGACGCGATACTTATTCATTCAAGCAAAGATAATGCAAATGAAATATTAAAATTTAAAAAAGAATGGGGAAATAGATCTCCTGTAATTATTA
>CAYNCC010000054.1:6241-6692 GCA_964396035.1 uncultured Alphaproteobacteria bacterium | reverse complement strand
TTTAGCAAAAATAAATAATAAAGATCCAATAACAGAAAAAAAGTAAATACCAAAAGTAAAAAAAACAGCAGCAAAAGCTGCAAAAAGAAGACTGACGGTTGTTACTTGATTAGGAGTAATAGAAGTTTTAATCAAATACCTAACAACTCTTTGAGCCAGTTTTTCGTCTATCTTTTTTCTATATTTCAACATAGTAATAAAAATAAAAAAAAATTATTCTATACTTGCAAAATTATTATAATGATTTATATCTCATTTAATAAACATTAATATTTAATATGGCAAAAAAATTTACATCAAGAAAAGCTAGAGATATTGCAACTGCTAGTTCTTATGCTTATTCTAAGAAAAGATCTGCTGAAAATTCAGCTACTTCAAATATTTTTATATCATCAAGATCTGCTAAGACACTAGCTACTAAAAATTCATAAGAATTATTTAGTATGAAATC
>CAYNCC010000054.1:0-6231 GCA_964396035.1 uncultured Alphaproteobacteria bacterium | reverse complement strand
AGAAAAATTCCTTCATATATTTAAGGAATAAAAAAAGGATTGGTTATGCTATTTATGGAAATCCAAAAAAATTTCCTGTTTTCTATTTTCATGGATGGCCAGGTTCAAGATTTGAACTTAAGAATATTCCATTAAAAAAGAAGAAATGTTATGTAGTTGCAATTGAAAGACCTGGTTATGGTTTATCCGACCCAATTATCAATTTTAAAATATTAGATTGGCCAAAGATAGTAATTGAAGTTGCAAATTCTCTTAATATAAAAAAATTCTCAGTAATAGGTGTTTCAGGTGGAGCTCCTTTTGCAATGTCTTGCGCATATGCAATAAAAAATAATAGATTGAAATCTGTTGCTATTGTTTGTGGTTTAGCGCCACATGATGCAGATGGCATGAGTAAAGGTAAAGTTGGTTTATTATTAAATTATGGTAAAAAACCAATTTTATCTTGGGTTTTATTAACTTTTATTAGATATCAACTGCTAAATAGTAAACTTGAAAAAAGTTTCATTAAATGGAAAAATAAAATACCATTACCTAAATCAGATCTAAAATTATTTACACATAATAGAAGCATTAAATTAATAAAAAATTTTCAATATGCTGTAAAGCATGGAATTACTGGTGTACATAGAGATGCAAAGCTTTATGCAAATGATTGGAATTTTGATTTAAAAAAAATTAAAAAAAAAATTTTTATATGGCATGGTAAAAAAGATTTAACTGTTCCTGTTATAACAAGCAAATTTTATAACAATAAATTAACAAATAATGAACTATACATAAAATCTAACGAAGGTCATTTTTCAATATGTTATAATTATATGAACGATATTATTCAGCAAGTAAGTGCATAATAAAAATCTTTTACATAAACCTTTAGAAACAAAGCAACTACCCAAAGGAATTCCATATATTATTGCTAATGAAGCAGCAGAACGTTTTAGTTTTTACGGTATGAAAGCTATTTTGGTTGTTTATATGACTCAATATTTATTTATATCGCATGGTGAAACAAATATTTCTGAAGAAAATGCTAAAGGTTATTTTCATTTATTCACTTCTGCAGTTTACTTTTTACCAATATTCGGCGCATTAATTTCAGATTATTTCTTAGGTAAATTTAAAACTATAATTTTTTTATCAATTATTTATTGCTTTGGTCATTTTGTTCTTGCTTTTGATGCATCAAAATTAGGATTAGCTGTTGGTTTATCATTAATTGCAATAGGATCAGGTGGTATTAAACCATGTGTATCAGCACATGTGGGAGATCAATTTAGTAAAACCAATAGTTATTTATTAAGTAAAATCTATGGATGGTTTTATATAGCAATTAATTTAGGGGCATTTATTTCAACACTCTTAATACCTTACATATTAAAAAATTATAGTCCGCATATGGCATTTGGAATCCCAGGCTTATTTATGTTAATTGCAACTTTATGTTTTTGGTTAGGTAAATATAAGTTTGTACATATAAAACCATCAAATATAAATAATTTAAATGAATTTGTTAAAAAAAAGAATTTAAAAATTGTTTTAAAACTCTTTAGTATTTTCTTCTTTGTTTCATTCTTTTGGTGTCTTTTTGATCAAACTGGATCATCGTGGATATTACAAGCTAATGAAATGGATAAAAACTTCTTAGGAATAAATTGGTTAAGTGCGCAAATATTATCAGCAAATCCAATTATGATTTTAATATTTACCCCTCTTTTTTTTAAATATCTTTATCCAGAAATTAACAAATATATTGAATTAAATTCTATAAATAAAATAATAATTGGATTCTTTTTAACATTTCTATCTTTCGTAATCATCACTCTTATTCAATATTGGATAGATATAGGAAGAAGTGTAAATATTGGGTGGCAAATTTTAGCATATGCTATTTTAACTAGTGGTGAAATATTTGTATCAATAACTTGTCTTGAGATATCATATACATTTGCACCAAAAAAATTAAAATCTGTAGTAGTTTCATTATTTTTATTAAGTATTTCAATTGGAAATATAATCACTAGTATTGTAAATTTTTATAACGTTAGATCTGACGGAACTTTAATACTAGAAGGTATGTATTATTTTTTATTTTTTACAATTCTTATGTTAGTAATAACTTTTATATTTTTAATTATCTCAAAAAAATATAAAAAAGAAGAAATTATATTACAGGGATAAATTTAGAAAGGTATGTTGTTATTTTTTGGTGTTTTAACTTTATTCTTTTTTAATTTCTTTTGTAAATCTTTTTCTAAAGTTTTATTAAAATCATAAATTTCTGAAGGAAATTGCATTTTTATAATATTATTTGAGCTAACTTCATGTCCTTTTTTATTAAAAATCTTATATTTAAAAACTTTAGGGTCAAATTCTACACAAATAGCTTTCTTTCTTATAACTCTAGAAATCTTACAATCCTTACCTATAAAAGCCGAGACAATATGATCAGTAGAAGTTTTTCCAGTTTTTACATATGAAACAGTATCTACAGCGCCTTTAGCATAACCTAGATATTGCAATGATGACTGCATACTTGGAGGAGCAATTAGACTACAATTCGATAGTAAAAATAAAGTAGATACTACTATAATGTGTTTATTTTTAATAAGTTTCATAAAAATATTTTTTTAAAGTTATTAACATTTTATTCACAATTTTTTTTATTGACAAATTTTTTTCCTTGTATATGTATAAAATTAACCATATATACAACATATTGTATAATGTTATTTAAATACAAGTTAAAATGCTCAATAAATTAAAAAAATGTCCAATATGTAATGAAACCCTTAATAAGAGAAAATTAGGGAGTTCTAACCTAAATAACACTAGTGTAATAGATTCGCGAGTTACTAAAAATGGCACTATGATTAGAAGGAGAAGGATGTGTAGTTGTGGAAGTAACTATAGATTTACTACATATGAAAAAATTGAAAAACCGCAGCTTAATGTTGTAAAAAGAAATGGTCAAATTATACCTTTTGATAGAGATAGAATATATAACTCATTAAAAATAGCACTTAATGGCTGTGTGGATGAATTAAAGAAGACTGAAGAAATATCAAATGAAGTCTACAGTAAAATTCAAAATTTAGGCGAAGATTCAGTTCCAACAAAAAAAATTGGTAACTTTATTCTACAAGCACTAAAAGAAAAAGATAAAATAGGATACGTAAGGTTTTATGGTGTGTTTAAAAAGATTGCAGATCCAAAAGAATATAAAAAAATTGTCGATACACTTCACTAATTGTACTAAATATAATTAAGAAACAATTTTTCTAACTCATTAAAATCGTTTTGTCTTGGTGATGAAACTCTCCAGCACATAACAATTTCTCTAAAGTATTGTTTATTCTCATATTGGATGATTTTTATTTTACTTTTTTCTAAAAATTGAGAATTGATAATTAATTCGGGTAAAAGTGTGATTCCTGTTCCATTTGCTACCATTTGGACAAGTGTTAGCAAACTTGTTGCTTTAAAAGCATCAACATTCTTTATAGTTTTAGCATCACAGCTTTGTAAAGCATGTTCTCTTAAACAATGTCCTTCGTCTAAAAGCAACATATTTGATTTGCTAATATCAGAAGAACTTAAATTTTTTTTATTAGCTTTTACTAACTCTGAATTAGATGGAAGAGCAACATAAAAATAATCCTTTTTTAAATTTTTTACAACTAATGTTTCAGTTTTATAAGGCTTAGCAATTATGGCGATATCTAAATTACCTTGATAAAGCATTGCTAAAATTTTTGCAGTTTGATCTTCTATTAATCTTAAATCTAATTTTGGAAACTTTTTTTTTATTTTTGGCATAATCTTTGGAAGCAAATAAGGAGCAATTGTAGGAATAATTCCTAACCTAGTTTCTCCTGTTAAACTATCTTGCGCTGATTTTGCACTATCTAAAACATCATTCATTTCAAGAATAATTTTTTGTGCATTTTCAGCAATTTGTTTTCCTAAAGGAGTTAAAAGAACATTTCTTTTTGTTCTTTCAATTAATTTTATATTTAATAATTTCTCTAATTCTTGAATACCAGAGCTTAAAGTTGATTGACTTACATAACAGTCTTTGGCAGCTTTACCAAAATGAAGATTATGAGAAACTGCAACTAAATATTTAAGTTGTTTAAATGTTGGATGATACATTTTTTTATTAATCGATTTTATTGATTATTTTATATTAATAAAACAATTGGATCAATCTTAAAAAAAAGTGTATTTTTAAAGTATCTATAACTGTTTATAGGGAGGTCAATAAATGACTTGGTATACACCTAAAGTCGCAGAAGTAGCTGTTGGCCTTGAAATTAACAGCTATGCTTGCGCAGAAGTTTAATTAAACTTCTTTAGAAAAACGGTTCTTAACTCTTGTTAAGGACCGTTTTTTTTTATTAAATAAAAACGTGATTACATATGAATGGAAAAAACTTAATGAAGAAATAGTAAAGTGCACTAAATGTGAAAGATTAAAAATCTTCAGAAGAAAAATTGCTAAAGAAAAAACTAAAAGATTTATTGATTGGATTTACTGGGGTAAACCAGTAACTGGTTTTGGTGATAAAGAAGCTAAATTATTAATAGTTGGCTTAGCACCTGCAGCACATGGAGGTAACAGAACTGGAAGAGTTTTTACCGGCGATAAGTCTGCAGATTTTCTAATTAGTTGTTTGTATCAGGTAAAGCTGTCAAGTCAGCCTAATTCTGATCATATAAAAGATGGTTTAAAACTATATAATTCATACATGACACCAGTATTAAAATGTGTCCCTCCTCAGGATAAACCAACTCCAAAAGAACTTATTACATGTTTTAAATATTTTAAAAGAGAAATACAATTATTAAAAAAAAAGAAAGTTATTTTAGCGTTAGGCAAAATTGCATTTGATGGATGCGTTAAGTTTTTTAAAAAATTTAAATATGTCAAAAAAGATTTTAAATTCAAATTTTCTCATGGAGTTAAATATAAAATTAACGATAAATTAATTCTTATTGCTTCATATCATCCAAGTCCAAGAAACGTTAATACAGGAAGGTTAAATTCAAAAAAAATGATAAAATTATTAAGAAATACTAAAAAGTTAATGAGTAATATATGAATGAATTATTTAAATTATTAAAATATTTTCTTATAATTGCTCTAATAATATTGTGTATTTATTTTTTTTTGAAGTTATAAATGCAATTACAACAAGCAATATTTGGCGCAGGATGTTTCTGGCACGTCGAACATTATTTCTCAAAAATTAAGGGAGTGAAAAGTACATCCGTTGGTTATTCTGGAGGTAATACTAAAAACCCAAAATACTCTGATGTTTGCACAGGACTTACTGGTCATATTGAAGTAGTAAAAGTCATTTTTGACACAAAAATTATAACTTATGATAAATTAGTTGATCATTTTTGGAAAATTCATGATCCCTGTTCTTTAGATAAACAAGGCCCTGATGTTGGAACTCAATATAAATCTGTTATATTCGCAACAAATACAATACAAAAAGAAATAGCTATTAAAAGTAAAAGAAATTTCAATCTAAAAAAATACAATGATAAAATTGTTACAATTATAGAAATTTTGAAAAAATTTTATCTTGCTGAAGAATATCATCAAAAATATATAGAAAAAAACCAATTATCACCAAATAATGTATGTAAATAACTAATCTATTAATTGGGAAAGATTGTCATATTTAATTAATATTTAGAAGAAATCATCAAAAAAAGAAAAAAAATTAAATAAAAGAAAATAAAAGCAAAAGAAAAACTACTTTTTTTGCAATTTTGGCACGATTTATGCTAATAATATAATATATGAAAAAAATTGAAGCAATAATAAAACCCTTTAAACTTGATGATGTAAAAGAAGCGTTAAGCAAAATCGGAGTAAATGGGATGACTGTAATTGAAAGTAAGGGTTTTGGTAGACAAAAAGGTCATACAGAACTTTATAGAGGTGCTGAATATATCGTAGATTTTATTCCAAAAATTAAGATAGAGGTTATTGTAAACGATAAAATATTAGATAAAGCTTTAGAAACAATTCAAAAAAATGCAAAAACAGACAAAATTGGTGATGGAAAAATATTTATATATAATGTCGAAGAAGCAATAAGAATTAGAACTGGTGAAAAAGGTAAAGATGCAATTTAATTTATTATTTTTTAATTTTGTTAATTCTAAGAATTCACGATACTTTTTTTGGAGGTATACATCATGGATTTAAAA
>CAYNCC010000053.1:605-7072 GCA_964396035.1 uncultured Alphaproteobacteria bacterium | reverse complement strand
ATAGTAAATTTGTACTACAAGAAATGGTCAAAAATATTACAAATTTATTACTTAGATTTTTTAAAATAAGTGTTGTTCTTATACAACAGAACTAAAATTGGCTATTTTTTTTCTTCAAATAAATTAGCAAGTAAATGCCTGGGATTGCAGCTATTGATGTAAAAATGAAAAAAGGTATCCAGTTAAACGTATCTACCAAATATCCGCCAGGTGAAGAAAGAAAAGTCCTACCAAGTGACGCTAAAGCTGATAAAAGAGCATATTGTGTTGCTGTATAGCGAATGTTACAAAGACTCGATAAATAGGCAATAAAAGCAGCGGTGCCCATTCCACTTGCAAGATCCATAAAGCCAATAGTTACAATTAAAAAACCAACGTTGTATCCAATATAGGCTTGAATAGCATAGAATAAATTAGATAACATTTGCAAAATACCGCATACAAGTAAACTTTTAAAAATCCCTGATTGATTAACAATAATTCCACCAATAAATGCCCCTATAAGAGTTGCTGCAAGTCCAAATATTTTACTAACGTTCGCTATTTCAATTTTACTAAACCCCATTTCAATATAAAAAGGATTTGCTACAACGCTAACAAGAGCATCGCCAAATTTATATAAAACAACAAATAAAAGAATTATTATCCAATTGCCTTTTTCCATAAAATCACGAAAGGGTCTAATTACAGAATCATTAAACCATTGAAGGGGTTTTTTCTTTTCTTGTGAATTTATTAAAGAACTTTGTTCAGGTTCTTTAGAAAATAAAATAGCAAATGTGCCAATTAAAATTTGTAATGACATTAATATATAGACAATTGACCAATCATAAAAAGAAGCTAAATATAAGGCTCCTGCACCAGCAGATAGCATTCCTACTCTGTAACCAAAGACTATCATTGCAGCTCCTGCTCCGTAAAATTTTTTCTCTAAGATTTCTACTCTAAATGCATCAATTACAATATCTTGGCTGGCTGAAAAAAAAGCCACCAAAAGAGCAGCTATTGCTGTTAATAACGGATCTTGTGATGGATTACTATGTCCAAGGAAAATTAAAGATAGAATTAATAAAACTTGTGTTAATAAAATCCAACTTCTTCTTCGACCAAAATAATTTGTAAAAAATGGGATTTTTAGATTGTCCATTAAAGGTGCCCATAAAAATTTTAAACTATAAGGCAACCCTACAAGCGCAAAAAAACCAATGGTCGTTTTAGTTACTCCAATTTCAACTAACCAAACAGATAAAGTTGATAACGTCAACAATAAAGGGAGTCCTGAAGAAAACCCCAATAACATTATTACTAATAATTTTTTATTAGCATAAATAGAAAAATTTTTTAATTGTTGATATAAAATCATTTTTCTATCAATTTCTTATTTATTAAATCTAAAAGATTAGTTTCTGGTCTAGCACCAAAGTGACTTATTATTTCGCCAGCAGTTATAGCAGCAATATTACCGCTTTTTAAAATTGAAAATTTTTTGGAAAGCCCATATAAAAAACCAGCTGCAAATAAATCTCCTGCACCTTTTGAATCTTTGACAGTTCCGAGAACTCTAGATTTTATTTCAGCAATTTCTTTGTTTTTATAAATTTTTGCGCCTTTTTCTCCTCTTGTGAGTGCTGCGATTTCTGTCATGCCAGATATTTCCTTTCCACTTTCTTCGAAACTTTCTGTTTGGCAAAGTTCTAAGGCCTCTGCCTCGTTTGCAAATAAGATATCAATATGTTTTCTTACTAATTCTTTAAATTCTGGTCTATGTCTTTGAACGCAAAATGGATCTGATAAAGTTAAAGAAACTTTATTATCTGCTTTATGAGCAACTTCCGCTGCTTTTACTAAACTTTCTTTTGCTAATTGTTCTTCCCAACAATAACCCTCAAGATAAACTATTTTAGAATTTTTAACTAATTCTTCATCAATATCTTTTGGGTTTAAAAGTGAACAGGCTCCAATATAAGTATTCATTGTTCTTTGAGCATCAGGAGTTACAAAAATAAAGGATCTTGCCGTTGCAAGTCCGCCAATTATTGGTTTGGTTTTGTAAAAGACTCCTGAATCTAATAAACTTTTTGAAAAAACTTTTCCTAAATTATCATTTTTTATCTTTCCAATAAATGCAGATTTTCCAGATAGAGATGCACATCCAACTATAGAATTTGCAACAGAACCTCCTGCAACCTCTATTCCTTGTTTAAGTGAAGAATAAAATTTTTCTGCTTTATCTTCATCTATAAGAGTCATGCTTCCTTTTTCTAGTTTATTATTTTTAACAAACTCTTCATCAACTTCATACAACAAATCAACTACTGAATTTCCTATTCCTAAAATATCAAACTGATGCATTTTTTTTTATATTTAAATTTTTATTTTTAAACAAACAAAGGTCATTTACTATACATTTATAACATTCAGGTTTCCGAGCTTTACAAATATATCTACCGTGTAATATTAGTAAATGATGTGCTTTTTTTTTAAATTTTTTAGGAACAATTTTTTCTAAACCCAATTCAACATCTAAAGGCTTTTTTCCTAATGCTAATTTTGTTCTATTTGATACTCTAAAGATATGAGTATCAACCGCAATCGTATCCTTTTTAAATGCAATATTAAGCACTACGTTTGCAGTTTTTCTTCCCACTCCAGGCAAAGATATTAGATCTTCTCTCTTATTTGGAACTTTTCCATTAAATTTATTTAACAAAATTTTACTTAAGTTCATAATATTTTTAGCTTTTGTATTATATAAACCAATTGTTTTGATTAATGATTTCAATTTTATTAATCCAAGATTTAATATTTTTTTAGGATTGTCTGCAATTAAAAAAAGTTTTTTAGTTGCCTTATTAACGCCTACATCAGTAGACTGTGCCGACAAAACAACTGCTAAAAGCAAAGTAAAATTATTTGAATATTCTAAATCAGACTTTGGATTAGGATTTTCCTTTGACAAACGCTTAAAAAAAATGTTTACATTATTTTTTTCCATTTATGTTAATTTACATAAAAAAAAATAATTTAAAATTTAAAATAATGAACAAAAATTTATATACCTTAACATTAAAACCATACAGAAGTTTGGGTAAAATTGGTTTTTTTCTCATAATGTTTATTTTATGCATGTTTAGTTTTATTGCAGGAATTATGTTCATGAAACAAGGTGCATGGCCTGTTTTTGGTTTTTTTGGCTTAGATGTTTTATTGGTTTATATTTGTTTTAAAATTAATTTTAGAAAAGGTAAGGAATACGAAGTTATAAATTTAACGAAAAAAGAATTAATTATTAAAAAGTATGGTCCAAAAGAACTAAAAAAAATTTATACATTTAATCCTAATTGGTTAAAGATTAAAATTTTAAATTCTAATAGTTATTCAAGTAAAATTAAAATAATTTCGAAAAATAAATCTGTAACAATAGGATCGTTTTTAAGACCAGACGAACGAATTGAAATTGTAGAATCATTAAAAAAAGCTTTATTAAAATATAATTTTTGTTCTGTTAAATAAATGGAGCAAATTAAAAAAAAAAATTTAAGCCTCATTCTGCTTTTAATTTTAGGTTTAATTTGGGGAAGCTCTTTCCTTTTTATTAAATTAAGCGTTGATACGATTAGTCCTATTACCGCTGTATTGCTTAGAATGTCAGTTGCAACAATATGTATTATCTTTTATTTAATTTATATAAAAAAAAAAATACCTTTCAAAAATTTAAATGTTAAAGATTATTTAATAATTGCTATTTTCGGAAATGTTCTTCCGTTTATCTTGGTAAGTTGGGCTGAAATTAAAGTAAATACAAATTTAACAGGAATTATTATGGGTTTAATGCCCTTAACAACCGTATTACTTGCTTATTTTTTTGTTAAAAATGAAAGAATTACAATTCATACATTTTTAGGCGTTATTTTAGGTTTTTTAGGCTTATTTTTTTTATTGGAAATAAAAAATAATTTAAATAACAATCTTTTATCAGAGCTAGCTATAGTGCTTGCTACATTTAGTTTTGCGACAGCAACTGTATATGCAAGAAGAATACAAAAATTTCAGCCACTTTTTGTTTTATCAGGCTCTACATTTTTTGCTTTCTTAATTCTTCTTCCTTTATCTTTTCTTTTTGAAAACCCATTAAGTCTAGATCCATCTAATCAAAGTCTATTTTTCGCTTTTGTCCTGGGTATATTAAACACCGCTATTGGTGGATTAATATTTTTTAAACTGATCAAATTATCTGGAGCTTCGTTTACTTCAACTGTTAATTTTCTTACACCTTTTGTGGCAATTGTTTGGGGTTATATCTTTTTAAATGAAACTTTAAATATAAATCAATTAATTGGTCTTTTTTTTATTATATTGGGAATTTCATTAGTACATAGATCAGCTAATATCTAAAACATCTAGCATATTATAAAAACCTTTCTTTTTATTTTGATCATGTAACCAAATTCCAGCTTTTATTGCTCCAACAGCATATATTGAGCGGTTAAACCCCTTATGTTTAATTTCAATTTTTTCTCCCTTGTTTGTAAATATTAATGAATGCTCCCCAACTATATTGCCTTCTCTTTTACAATAAAAATTAATTTTGCCATCTTGTTTCTTTCTTTTTTTATTAGGTCTTATATCCGATATTTTTTTTAATAACATATTGTTTGCTTCAGCGACTGTGTTACCAAGAGCTAAAGCGGTTCCTGATGGTGCATCCTTTTTATGTTTATGATGAATATCCAAAATTTCAATCGAGGTACTATTATTAAAAAAAACTTTTGATGTATTTTTAGCTAGAGATAACAACAAATTAATACCTATGCTCATATTTGGTGCAAAAACAACTGCAGTTTTTTTTGCTACTTTTTTAATATTTTTGATTTGAACATTGTTTAATCCTGTTGTTCCTATTACTATTCTTTTTTTTAACTTTGCTGCAAGATTTGCAGATTCTACAGAACTTTTTGGAGATGAAAAATCAATAATTATATCAGCTTGCACAAATGCAATTTTTTTATTATCTGAAATAATAATTTTTTTTATTTTTTTATTTATATGTTTTGATTTTTTTTCTTCAATTACACTTACTAATTCGCATTTTGGAAAATTTTTAATTTGTTTAATTAATTCATTCCCCATTCTGCCTGCGCAACCAACTATTGCTAGTTTAATTTTTTTCATAGTTTCTAAAATATATTTTATATTATTTCTTGTGAGACCAAAGATCTTTTAATTTTGTAAAAAAACCTTCAGATTGAGGGCTAGTATTTTTTTGCGTTTTATCTTCTTCAAATTGTTTTAATAAATTTTTTTGTATCGATGATAAATTTACTGGAGTTTCTACAAAAGCTTGGAGAAATAAATCTCCTTTCGTTCCTCTTTTAAGTCTCGGCATACCTTTGTTTGAAAGACGAAAATTACTTTCCGACTGTGTTCCTGAAGGTATTTTAACTTTAACAACTGTTCCATCTAATGTAGGTACTTCAATATGCCCACCCAAAGTAGCTGTTGTCATTGGAATTGGAGCTTTACAATATAAATCTCCTCCATTTCTTTTAAAAATAGTATGTGGTTTTTCTATTATAAATATATATAAATCTCCAGGCGCTCCTCCTCTTTCTCCAGCTTCTCCTTCATTGGCTAATCTTATTCTAGTTCCATTTTCAACGCCCGCTGGTATTTCAACAGATAAATTTTTCTTTTTGTCAACTCTTCCAGTTCCATGACATGATGCACAAGGATCCGAAATAGCTTGACCAGCACCGCCGCATCTAGGGCATGTGCTTTCAATTGTAAAAAAACCCTGTGATGCTCTTACAGATCCATAACCTTCACAGTCAGGGCATGTTTCAGGTGAGGTTCCAGATTTACATCCATTTCCATTACAATCGCTACATTTTACCTTAGTAGGCACATGTATAATAATTTTTTTTCCAGAAAAAATATCCTCTAAACTTACTTCCATATCGTATCTTAAATCAGAACCTTGGCCGCTAGTTCTTTTTCGAGATCCTCTGCTATTAAAACCAAAATCTTCGCCTGCGCCTCCAAATATTTCCTCAAATATATCTGAAAATCCGCTGCCAAAATCAAAGTCTTTAAATCCTGCTGCACCATTATTTTCGAAAGCTTGATGTCCGAATTGATCATATTGAGATCTTTTTTCTTTATCTTTCAAGACATAATAGGCTTCATTAATCTTTTTGAATTGTTTTTCAGATGTTTTGTCACCTTTATTTTTATCTGGATGATGTTGCATAGCTTTTTTTCTATAAGCACTTTTAATTTCAGCATCTGTTGCTGAATTGCTTACACCCAAAGTTTGATAATAATCTTCTTTAGACATGCTATAAGATATAATAAATGATTAGTGAAAAAGTAAGGGTTATGCTGTTTTTTTATTATCTTTTTTTTTATCTACCTCTTCATATTCTGCATCAACTACTTATTCTTCTTTTTTATTTTCTGCTTTATCG
>CAYNCC010000053.1:0-595 GCA_964396035.1 uncultured Alphaproteobacteria bacterium | reverse complement strand
GTGCTTCTTTTTGCGCTTCTTTATAAATTTCTTCTCCTAATTTCATAGAAGCCTGTGTTAGAGCATCAACTTTAGTTTTTAATTCATCTTTATTATCGCTATCTTTAACTTTTTTTAATGCTTCAAGGCTTTCTTCAATTTTTTTCTTGTCTTCTGCACTTATTTTGGAACCATGCTCTTTCAAACTTTTATCAGTTGCGTGTATTAAGGCATCTGCTTGATTTTTTAATTCAACTAATTCCTTTTTCTTTTTATCTGATTCAGCATGTCTTTCTGCGTCTTTAACCATTTTTTCTACCTCTTCTTCCGATAGGCCTCCTGAATCTTTAATAGTAATTTTTTGTTCTTTGTTAGTTCCTTTATCCTTTGCTGAAACATTTAAAATACTATTAGCGTCTATATCAAAAGTAACTTCAATTTGAGGTAATCCTCTTTGAGCAGGCGGTATATTTTCGAGATTAAATTGACCAAGAAGTTTATTGTCACCTGCCATTTCTCTTTCGCCTTGAAAAACTCTAATAGTAACAGCAGTTTGATTGTCTTCTGCAGTAGAAAATACCTTGCTCTTTTTAGTTGGAATAGTTGTATTTCTATC
>CAYNCC010000052.1:0-7483 GCA_964396035.1 uncultured Alphaproteobacteria bacterium | reverse complement strand
TGGCATAAAACATTTTTGAGCAGTTTTTTTTACAACATTATAAAGAATATTTCTTTTATCACTACTTGCCGTAATATCTAAAAAACACAATTCGTCAGCTCCTTGTTTATCATAAATTTGTGCTTGTTTAACTGGATCTCCTGCATATTTTAAATTTACAAATTTAGTGCCTTTGACTACTTTCCCATCTTTAACATCTAAACACGGTATAATTCTAATTTTTAACATATCAATCTTTTTTAAATATTTTAATAGCCTCAACTAAATCAATTTTTCCTTCGTATAAAGCTCTCCCGCAAATTACTCCTTCAATTCCTTTTTTTTCATTATCTTTTAAAATTTGTAAATCTTTTATACTGGTTATACCTCCCGAAGCAATAATTGGTTTTGAAAAAATATTTATATTATTTAAAATAAAATCTAAATCTATACCTTTCATTGCCCCATCTTTTTTTATATTTGTGCAAAGAAAAGCTGCGATGTCTTGATTATTAAAATTTTTTGCAACATCATTTGCTTTAATATCTGTTTTTTTTACCCAACCTTCAATTGCTAATTGATCATCTATTAAATCTATTCCTAAAACGATTTTTCCAGGATATTTCTTGATAATATCTTTAGTTAAATTGGGATTAATTGCTACTAAAGAACCAAGAACTAATCTTTCTACTCCTGTTTCAAACCATTTATCTATTGTTTTTATATCTCTAATACCTCCTCCTAATTGAATTTTTACATTAACTGCCGATATTATTTGTCTAATTATTTTTTCATTAACAGAATGTCCTTTGATTGCTCCGTCTAAATCCACAACATGAATCCAATTACAGCCTTTAGATTCAAATATTTTTGCTTGATCAACCGGATCTTTGTTAAAAATGGTAGCTTCAGCCATTTTGCCTTGAACTAAACGGACGCAAGAACCATTTTTAATATCTATTGCCGGAAATAAAATCATTTTAATAGATCCAACAAATAAAATTTTTTAATATTTCTAAACCAATTTTTTGGCTTTTTTCTGGATGAAACTGTGTTCCAATTATATTTTCTTTTCCTACTACAGCTGTAATATTTTGATGGTAATTGCATGTCGCTAAAATATCTTTTTTATCTTTGCAAACAAAATTATAACTATGAACAAAATATGATTCAAATTTTTTTCTTTTTAATATTGGATGCTTAGAAATAGTGTTTACTGTGTTCCACCCCATATGCGGTATTTTTATTTTTTTATTTTTTTTTATCTTGATAACTTTTCCTTTAATCCAACCTAAACCTTTATGGTTGCCTTTTTCTTTTCCTTCTGTTGCTAAAAGTTGCATACCAACACATATCCCTAAAAATGGTTTTTTTTTATTTAATACAACATCGTTTAAAGTATCAATCATGCCAGGAATAGTTTTAAGTCCTTTCATACAATCAGCAAATGCACCTACTCCGGGCAAGATTATTTTATCAGCACTTGCTAAATCTTTTGATTTAGAGATTATAAAAATTTTATTTTTTTTATTATTGCTATTAGCTAGTTCTAAAGCTTTATATGCTGATTGTAAGTTTCCAGAATTATAATCTATAAGTGCAATTTTCAATTTTGTATTAATAAACTATTTATAATTTACCTTTTGTTGAAGGAATTTTTCCTTTTTCTCTAGGATCAATAGATATTGCTTCTCTTAAAGATCTTGCAAGACCTTTAAAACATGTTTCAATTATGTGGTGATTATTATCTCCATACATATTCTCAATATGTAAAGATAAACCTGTTGATTGAGAAAACGCTTGAAACCATTCTTTAAACAATTCACTATCCATTTTTCCAACTTGCTTATTTTCTAAATTTACTTTCCAAACTAAATAAGGTCTGTTAGATAAATCTAAACTTACTCTAGTTAATGTGTCATCCATTGGAATATAGGATGTTCCATAACGTCTAATAGATTCTTTATTACCCAAGGCCTTTGAAATTGCTTCACCTAAAGCAATTCCTGTATCTTCGGTTGTATGATGATCGTCTACTTTTAAATCACCCTTTGCCTTTAAAAAAATATCTATAAGGCTATGCTTGGATAATTGCTCTAGCATATGGTCTAGGAAACCTATGCCTGTAGAAATTTTATATTTTCCTTTTCCGTCTATATTTACTTCAACAGAAATATTTGTTTCTTTTGTTTTTCTTTTAATTTTTGATTTTCTCATTTTTTTTTTTCTATTTTTTTTTATATATAGTCTTATATTTTCTGAAAAATACCTTATTTATTGAAATAAGTAATAAATAAAACTTAATTATGGATATAGAAAAATCAAATAAAACTATATATGGAACAACTATACTAGCAGTTAGAAAAGGAAACAATGTTGTTATTGCTGGTGATGGGCAAGTCACATTAGGAAACACAATTATGAAATCTAATGCCAAAAAAGTAAGAAGATTGGCTAATAATAAAGTAATTGCTGGATTTGCAGGTGCTACAGCAGATGCTTTTACTTTATTTGAACGCTTAGAAAATAAACTAGAACAACATCCTGATCAACTATCTAGAGCATGTGTAGAATTAGCAAAAGATTGGCGAACTGACAAATATTTACGAAGACTTGAAGCAATGATGGCTGTTGCTGATAAAAAAGTTTCATTAATTGTTTCAGGAACTGGTGATGTTGTAGAGCCTGAAGATAGTTTAATTGGTATTGGTAGCGGTGGCGCTTATGCCTTATCTGCTGCAAGAGCTCTTGTTGATCAAGATAAATTATCGGCAGAAGATATAGCTAAAAAAGCTATGACCATAGCTGCAGATATTTGTATTTATACAAATTCAAATTTTACTATAGAAAAACTATAAACAAGATGGACGATACTACAAAAAAAACAGATAAAATAATAAAAGAAGTAGAAAAAAAAAATTATACTCCAAGGGAAATAGTTAGTGAACTTGATCGATATATAATTGGTCAAAATGAAGCAAAAAAAGCTGTTGCTATTGCATTAAGAAATAGATGGCGAAGACAAAGAGTCCCAGATAATTTAAAAGAAGAAATTTTGCCAAAAAATATTTTAATGATTGGTCCAACTGGAGTTGGAAAAACAGAAATTTCAAGAAGGCTTGCTAAGCTTGCTCAAGCGCCTTTTTTAAAGGTTGAAGCAACAAAATTTACTGAAGTAGGATATGTAGGTAAAGATGTAGAACAAATAATAAGAGATTTAATGCAAATTTCTATTGCAATGACTCAAGAAAAATTAAGAAAAAAAGTAAAACCGCAAGCAGAATTTAATGCTGAAGAAAGAGTTTTAGATGCGCTTGTGGGAAAAAATGCAAGTCTTGAAACAAGATCAAAATTTAGAGCACAATTAAGAAGTGGTAAGCTTAATAAAAAAATTATAGAACTTGATTTAACTGATACAGGCACAGGGTCCATGCCAACTTTTGAAGTGCCAGGTATGCCAGGAAGCCAATTAGGTATGATAAATCTAAATGAAATTTTAGGAAAGGGCATAGGACAAAGAACTAAAAAGAAAAAACTTAGTATAGAAAAAGCATACAAACCATTAATGGATGAAGAATCAGATAAACTGATTGACCAAGAAAAAATTATTAATTCAGCAAAAGAAGATGTGGAACAAAATGGCATCGTGTTTTTAGATGAAATGGATAAAATATGTGCAAGATCTGAAAGAATAGGTGGTGATGTTAGTAGAGAAGGAGTACAAAGAGACCTTCTTCCAATAATTGAAGGCACAACTGTTTCGACTAAATATGGCCCGATAAAAACAGATCATATTTTATTTATAGCCTCAGGTGCTTTTCATTTAGCAAAACCTTCTGATCTTTTACCCGAACTACAAGGGAGATTACCTATAAGAGTTGAGCTACAAGCTTTAACAAAAGATGATTTTATTAAAATATTAAACGAACCAGAAAATAGTTTAATTAAACAATATAGAGCGCTTTTAAAAACAGAAAAAATAGAATTAGAATTTCATAATGATTCTATTGAGGAAATTGCAAAATTAGCAACTGAAATTAATAGTAATATAGAAAATATAGGAGCAAGAAGATTACATACTGTAATGGAAAAATTAATTGAAAATATTAGTTTTACCGCACCAGAAAGAAAAGGTGAAAAAATAAAAATTTCAGCAAAAGAAGTTAAAAATGAAGTTGGTAAGTTAGCTAAAAATACTGATTTAAGTAAATTTATCTTATAAAAAAAACTAGGTAAAATTTTTTAGAAAAATATATATTGCTCCAGTTCCTCCGTGTTTAGGCGCTGCATAATCAAATGCAAGAATTTTTGATCGAAGATTTTTATTATTCAACCAATAAGATATATTCTTTTTTATAACTCCTTGGTTCTTGCCATGCCCTTTACCAGTAATTACCAAAATTGATCTTATGTCTTGATTAATACATAATTCTATAAATTTTTCTAACCTCTCTTTTGCCTGTAATTCAGTATAGCCATGTAAGTCTATTTTTTTTTCTATTTTTATTTTACCTTGTTTAATTTTTTTTAATTCATTTCCACTTAGTCCTATTCTTTGTCCTATTTTTAAATTTGAAAGGTTTTTATTTTTTGGTAAATTTTTTTTCTTTATAAGATTATTTTTAACATTTTTTTTAATTTGGAGATTTTTTGTGAACAAATCCCATAATGTTAAATCTTCATTTGATAAAAGTTTATTTTTATTTTTACGATTTTGCAGTTTCAGTATCTGTAAGATTCCAATTTGGGTTTCCAGAATTCAAATCTTTTGAAAAAGTCCAATTGTCAATATGATCTTCTATATATTCTGGGTTTCCTTCAATAATTTTTCCTTTACTATTTTTTAACAAATTAACTTGTTCTGTAACAAATTTAACTACAATCTCAGCAATGGAAGATT
Organism: uncultured Alphaproteobacteria bacterium; assembly: GCA_964396035.1. Classification (GTDB taxonomy): domain Bacteria; phylum Pseudomonadota; class Alphaproteobacteria; genus CAYNCC01. The sequence goes on along the minus strand of CAYNCC010000052.1, from coordinate 2,604 downwards.
TTACTGATATTTTTTTTATTTCTGCATTTTTAAAAGATATAAAAGTATGTTCTAAAACGTTATTTTTTTTATTACGTTTATTAATTGAATCTGAAAAAATTTTAAACATTTTATTATTCAATAAATTTTTTAAAGTTTTAAAATCACTTTTTGCGTAGGCTTCAACAATTGACTCAAAAGCTTCTTTTGCTCCAGCTAAAAATTCTTTTGAAGAAAAGCTTTTATCTATTGTATTAATTTTTTCTAAACCAGTTTTTGATTTAAAGTCCATGTTATTAATATTTTCTTCAACTAGTTTAGGTTGTTTCAAATTTTCTTTAACTATGTTTTCATCTTTATAAGTTTTTTGAGCTTGTTTTGAATCAAATGAAAAATTATTTTTTGATTTCTTTTCATTACCTGTTCTTTTACCAAGAACACTTCTCAATCTTAAAACTAATATTGCTGCGATCATAATAAAAAAAATTAAATCAACAGAAAAAAAATTATTCATAAAATTATTTATACCTCTTTTTATATTTAAAGTATACTTATAGAAGAATGTAGCTCTTTTTTATAAGAAAAAAATATGTTTTTTATAATTTTTATAATTATACCCCTTATAGAAGTAATTTTATTTATTAAAGTAGGTAAATATATTGGGCTGTGGAATACAATATCAATAATTGTAATCACTGGGATTATTGGTGCGATTTTAGTAAAAAGCCAAGGAATTTCTATTTTAAAAAAAGGATTGGAAGAATTACAATCAAATAAATTGCCATTAAAACCAATGTTAGAGGCAGTGGCAATTGTAGTTGCTGGTGCCTTTTTATTAACACCTGGTTTTTTAACAGATACTTTGGGTGGAATTTTATTAATACCAATATTAAGAGGAAAAATTTTGGAGATTGTTATCAAATTTTTTAAAAAAAAGATTAAATATAAAGCTACTTTTTATAATCAAAAGACAAATAATAATGTAGATAATGATGTTTATGAAGGTAAATATGAAGAAATTAAAGATGATGATGAAAAAAAAGAGTAGAAATTTACATTTATATTAATATGTTAAGAAGTTATTAAAATATTAAAATGGTAAAAAATACAGCAAAAAATTTAGAAAAAAAACCTGGCAATGTTCCTGAAGATGCACCTCCAGGATTATTTATTAATGCTCAATATTTAAAAGATTTATCTTTTGAAAATCCAAATCCACTAAATGCATATAACCCAGAAAAAAAACCAGATATTCAGGTTAATGTTAATACTTCAGTAAAAAAATTACCAGATAATGCTTTTGAAGTAACATTAGATATTAAAACAGAGGCAAAAACAAAAGATAGTGTGGCTTTTATTGCAGAAGTAAGTTATGCAGGAGTTTTTACACTAAACAAAATTCCAGCAGACCAAGAAAAACCTTTTTTATTAATTGAAGCACCAAGAATGCTTTTTCCATTTGCAAGAAATGTATTAGCTGAAACTACACGTGATGGTGGATATCCCCCGTTAATGCTAAATCCTATTGATTTTAGCGCTTTGTTTCGTAAGCAAATGGAACAACAAAAAAAGAAAAATTAATATAAAAAATCTTTCTGTTTTATTATTCATATTAAATACGACAGTTGTATATTGGGACTTCCCCAAGATACTTTTTTATAATTTTATAAATAAATTCACTTAATTTATTTTCTAATTCTTCTGGATAAGAAAATAAATTATTCCTTCTTTTTATAGGAAATTTAGAAATTTCTTTGCTTATAAGCTCTTTGTTCATTTTTTTAAAAATTTTTTTTGGGAATCTCATCATTCCAAAACTTATTGAATGCAAATTTTTTTTAGGCACTGATGATGCAATATCTTTTATTAATTCTTCATAATCATTATTAAAATTTGATGTAGGGATAATAGGATCGAATCTAAGACCTATTTTCCATCCTTTGTCAGCAAGTTCTTTTATTGCTTTAATTCTTTTTTTTACCGAGGGCACTTTATGTTCAATTTTTCTTGAAATTTTATCAGGTGTAAAACTAAAAGCTAAAATGCAATTATTAATTGGTTTGTGTTTTAAAATACTATTAATTTGAGTGCTTTTAGTGCGAAGTTCTAATATGCCGTTTTTATTTTTTTTAAAAATTGGAAAAAAATTATCAACAAAATCTGTTATACCATCTAACGCTAAAGAATCACAATCATACCCAGAAAAAAAATAAGATTTTTGAAATTTATTTTCTTTTATTTTATTTTTAATTTCGATCAAAAAATCTTCATAATTTACGAATAAAAGGTAGTGTGCAGACATGTGTTTGCCTTGCAAGAAACAATATTCACAATCATATATGCAATTTAACATATGTGAAAAATAATAATTTTTTTTTCCTCCAATACCAAAATTTTTAGGTATTTCTTGCAACTTTTTTCCTTTTTTTTTTGCTAAAATTAATGCGGGTTTTTCTTTTTGGTAACGAAAATTTTGCGATTTTATATTAAAAATTTCTCCATAATGATCACAATAAATAATATCTATTTTGTTTTTGAAACGCGATAAGATTTTTTTAGTTCTAGGATGATTTATAATTCCTTTTTCTATATAAACTGTATTTATCATTATCCAAATTTCATAAC
>CAYNCC010000051.1:1013-7568 GCA_964396035.1 uncultured Alphaproteobacteria bacterium | reverse complement strand
TTACAAGAGTATCAACTCCATTCCAAACCACACCATGTAACATTTGTTTTAAGGCCTTAATAATCATTGGACCTCTCCAGATTACAGGCGTTGCTTGATCTACAAGAAAGCCAATAGACATGCATTTCATGTTAAATTTTTCAATAGGAATAAATCTTTTATCTTTAGAGATTTTAGGTTTTTCTTTAATCCCTAACATTTTTGGTAATGAAGGGCCATAAATATCTGCATCTAAAATTCCAACATTGTGATTTAATTGATTAAGAGCAGTTGCAATATTAATTGCAGTAGTAGATTTACCTACACCACCTTTTGCAGATGCAACTAAAATAACTTTTTTTATATCATCTAAATGATAGTGTTCATTCATGTTTTTATTAAATTAATATCTTAAATAATTTTATATATAAGATATAGACTTTTTCGTTATGTATAATATATATAATCCAATAAGCTATTTGTAAAAAAAATTATGCCATGGAATGAAAATAATAAAGAAGATGGGCCTTGGGGTTCTCCAAATGAAAAAAATGGTAAACCATCTAAAAAAAAACAAAATATTAATTTAGATAATGCTTTGAATGATTTAAGTGAAAAAATAAAAAAATATTTTTCAGGTGGATCTAATAAAAAGAATATTTTTTTTACTATATTTGTTTTTCTTATTTTATGGCTTCTTACAGGTTTTTATAAAGTCAATGCTAATGAACAAGGTGTTATTTTAAGATTTGGAGAGTGGGTCAGAACAACTTTACCAGGTCTTCATTATCATTTACCTTATCCAATCGAAATTGCTAAAACACCCAAAGTTACTAAAGTTAATAGAACAGAAGTTGGTTTTAGAACCTTAAGTAATACACAAAGAATGCTGCTTGAAGAAAGCTTAATGCTTACTGGTGATGAAAATATAGTAGATATAAATTTTTCAGTTTTTTGGATTATTAATGATGCTGGAAAATATTTATTTAAATTAAGAAGCCCAGAAAGAAGTATTAAATCAGTTTCAGAAAGCGTAATGAGAGAAGTTATTGGAAACACTCCTATAGCCGAAGTGCTTGCAGAAGGTCGACAAGAAGTTGAAATGAAATCAATAGAAAAGATACAAAAAGTTTTAAATAGTTATGATTCAGGTGTTAAAATCACTCAACTTCAATTACAGAAAGTCGATCCACCAGATCAAGTTATTGACTCTTTTCGAGATGTGCAAAGAGCTAGAGCAGATAAAGAAAAAATGATTAATGAATCAATAGCATATCGAAATGATATTATACCTAGAGCAAGAGGAGAGGCTGAAAAGATTACTCAACAAGCAGAGGCTTATAAACAAGAAGTTGTAGCTAGATCAGAAGGAGATGCTCAAAGATTTAATTCAATTTTACAATCTTATAAGAATAATGAAGATGTAACTAAAAATAGAATTTATTTAGAGACATTAGAAGAAATTCTTCAGAATGCTAATAAAGTAATTATAGATACAAAACAAGGCTCAGGCGTATTACCTTATCTTCCTTTACCAGAAATTAAAAAAAGAAATAAAAAAAAAGAACAAGATTCAGAAACTCTAAGAAACAATGAATTGAGCAATACTACAGATAAAAAAAAGGAAAATAATGAATAGAAATTTTGTAATAGGAACACTGGTTTTTGTTTTTGTAATTTTCTTCAATGCAATATTTACATTACATCAAACAAAACAAGCATTAATTTTACAATTTGGTGATCCAATAAGAGTTATTAACAAACCAGGTTTAAAAGTAAAGTTACCATTAATTCAGAATGTAATTTTTTACGATACTAGAGTATTGGATTTCGATGCAGACGTCGAAGAAGTAATTTTATCTGATCAAAAAAGACTTTTAGTAGATGCGTTTATTAGATACAAAATTATTGATCCTTTGAAATTTTATCAAACTGTTGGCAATGAAAATGGATTTAAAGCTAGAATTTCAGGTTTGTTATCAGGTAGTTTAAGAAGAGTTTTAGGTAGCGACCCATTGGAAGTTGTTTTATCTAAAAATAGAAGAAGTTTAATGGAAAAAATTCAAACTGGTATTAATTTAGAAGCGGATGATTTTGGCGTCATAATGATAGATGTAAGAATAAAAAGAGCAGATTTACCGAAAGCAAATAGTGAAGCGATATATGCTAGAATGAGAGCAGAAAGAGAGAAAGAGGCAAGACAATTTAGAGCAGAGGGAGCTGAAGAGTCACAAAGAATTAAATCAAGAGCAGATAGAGATAAAACTGTTATTTTAGCTAATGCTCAAAAAAAATCACAAATTTTAAAAGGAGAAGGCGATGGACAAGCAGTTAAGATATATGCAGAAGCTTTCAACAAAGATAAAGATTTTTTTTCATTTTATAGATCAATGGAAGCTTATAAGAAAGCTTTTAAAGAAGGCGAAGATGATCCAACATTAATTTTATCACCTGACAGTGATTTTTTTAAATATTTTGATAATAAAAGTGGGAAATAAACAATGCTATTCTTTTTTAAAAAAAAAATATTTATTTGTTTTAATGTAATATTATTATTCTTTACATTTATTCCATCTCTTAACAGTCAAGAATTTCCTGGTACATTTGCAGATTTAGTTGAAGAATTAATGCCTTCAGTTGTTAATATTTCTACAACACAAATTGTTGAAGATCAATATAGATCTCCTGAGTTCCAATTTCCACCAGGTTCACCTTTTGAAGATTTATTTAGAGACTTCTTTAATAAAGAAGGGCAAAAAAAACAAAGAAAAGCTACCTCTTTAGGTTCTGGATTTGTAATAGACGAGTCAGGATATATTGTAACAAACAATCATGTTATCGGAAACGCAGATCAAATTGAAGTTATTTTCCAAGACGACACAAGACTAGAAGCAGAATTAATTGGTAAAGATAGTAAGGTTGATTTAGCTGTATTAAAAGTTAAATCTAACAAAAAATTAAAAGCAATTAAATGGGGAGATTCAAAAAAAACAAAAGTTGGTGATTGGGTATTGGCAATTGGCAATCCTTTTGGATTAGGGGGCACAGTTACTGCTGGTATTATTTCAGCCAAATCTAGAGATATAGCAATGGGAGCATATGATAGTTTTATTCAGACTGATGCATCAATAAATAAGGGAAATTCTGGTGGCCCTATGTTTAATATTAAAGGTGAGGTTATAGGAATTAATACAGCAATATTTTCTCCCTCAGGAGGTAGCGTAGGTATTGGTTTTGCTATTCCTACAGAAATGGCCGAACCGGTAATTAATCAATTAAAAGAATTTGGTAAAACAAGTAGGGGTTGGTTAGGAGTTAGAATTCAAACAGTGACAGATGAAATAGCTGAAGCTTATGGTTTAAAAAAAGCATCTGGAGCATTAATAGCAAGTGTTACTGAAAATAGTCCAAGTTCAAGAGCAGGAATAAAGCCTGGAGATATAATTTTAAAATTTGATGATCAAGAAATTAGAAAATCTAAAGAATTACCTAGAGTAGTCGCTGCAACAAAAGTCGGCAAGACAGTAGATGTTGTTATATGGAGAGGTAAAAAGCAAATTATTTTAAAAGTCAAACTTGGCGAGTTAGAATCTTTTGAAAAGATTGAAAAAGCTGATGTAAAAATTAATGATAAAAATAAAATAAAAAATTTAGGATTACAATTAACTAAAATCACTCCTAATGTTAGAATACAATTTAATATACCTAAAAACATTCAAGGAGTTTTAATACTTCAAGTAGACAATAATAGTATAGCAGCAGAAAAAGGATTAAAAGCTGGAGATGTTATATTGGCAGTTGTAAACAATGACACTTCACAAACTCATAGAAAGGTTTTTTCACCTATAGACGTTATTAATGCTGTAAAAAAAGCAAAGCAAGATGGAAAAAAAATAATTCTATTATATGTTCATCATTTAAATAGTAGTCCTGGATACGTTCCATTAAGAATAGTAAATTAACGCTGTATTATTAAATTTGTTTTTACAATTAAAAGAAAATCCAATAGCATTTGTAATCGCTGGCCCAACTGCTTCTGGTAAGACACAACTTGCTATTGATTTAGCAAAAAGATTTAAAGGAATAATCATAAATGCAGATAGCCAGCAAGTATATAAAGATATAACAATACTTTCTTCTCAACCAGAAAAAAAGAATTTAGAAAAGATTCCTCATAAATTATTTAATTTTTTAGATTTTTATAAAAGTTTTTCTGTGAAGCAATGGTTTTTATTGACTGAGAAAGAAATTTATAAAACTTTAAAAAACAAAAAAATTCCTATAATTGTAGGTGGGACAGGTATGTATTTAAAGGCTCTTCTTGACGGATTTAATATATTACCTGATATTCCAAGATCTGTGAGAAAAGATGCTATTGATCTTATGGATTCTTTAGGATCAAAAGAATTTTATAAAAGACTTAAAGCTAAGAATATTCTTTGTGTTAATAATATAAATCCAAATGACAAGAACAGATTAATAAGATCTTGGGAAATATTTAAAGTTTCTAAAAAATCTATTTATGAATTAAAAAGAAAAAATGAAAAAAAGAAGATTAAAGGAGTTTCTTTTTTTAAGATTTTAATCAAACCTTCCAGAAGGGATGTTTATTCAAATTGTGAAATAAGATGGAAGAATATGATTAAAAAAGGCGCCATTAATGAAGTAAAAAAGATTATTAAAAAAGAGAATAATTTAAAAAAAGGAAATAACTTGAAAACTATTGGTTTTAAAGAATTAAAAAATTTTCTAGAAAAAAAATCAAATTTAGAAATTGTTTCAAAAAAATGTATTAAATCCACAAAAAATTATGCGAAAAGACAATATACATGGTTCAAACATCAATTTTCTCCAAATATTGTATTGAAAACAGTATATAATAAAAAAAAGCAAAAAAATTTTATAAAAGAAATAACAGACAAGTTGTTGACCAATCAATAAATCATAATTAAGTTTATTTATAATTCTTTTTTAAAAAAAAATGGAATATAAAAAAAAATGCAATGGTGCAGAAATAGTTTTAAGGTCTTTAGCCGATCATCATGCAAATATTGTTTTTGGTTATCCTGGTGGTGCTACATTACCAATATACGATGAATTATATAAACAAAAAAAAATTAAACATATCTTAGTAAGACATGAGCAAGGAGCAGTGCATGCAGCTGAAGGATATGCAAGATCTACCGGAAAAATTGGAGTTGTTTGTGTAACATCAGGTCCAGGCGCAACAAATTGTGTTACTGGATTAGCGGATGCCTATATGGATAGCATTCCTATTATTTGTTTAACAGGCCAAGTGCCTACGAAATTAATTGGCAATGACGCTTTCCAAGAAGCAGACACAACAGGCATAACAAGACCTGTCACTAAGCATAATTATTTAGTAAAAAATATAAAAGATTTAGAAAAAATAATACATGAGGCTTTTTATATTGCATCAAATGGCAGACCAGGACCTGTTTTAGTAGATTTGCCAAAAGATATCTTAAATGAAATGTATTTTTATAAAGGTTTAAAAAAAATTATTAAACCTAGTTATAATCCACAGCAAAAATTTAGTTCTAAAGATATTAAAAAAGTTATTGATTTAATGTCAAAAGCGAAGAAACCTATTTTTTATTGTGGCGGCGGTGCAATTAACAGTGGCCCTGATGCATGCAATGTGCTCACTAAGCTTATAAAAAAAACTCAGTTTCCTTGCACAAATACATTAATGGGGCTTGGATGTTTTCCAGCTATAGATGAACAATTCATTGGAATGTTGGGAATGCATGGCACTTATGAAGCAAATTTAGCAATGCATGATAGCGATTTAATTATAGCAGTTGGATCTAGATTTGATGATAGAGTTACGGGAAATTTATCTAAATTTTCTCCATATGCAAAAAAAATACATATAGATATTGATTTATCGTCTATTAACAAAAATGTTAAAGTTGATGTTGCATTAATTGGCGATGTTAAAGAAATTATTAATTCAATATATTCAGAAATAATAAAAAAAAATTCTATTAATAATTTTAATAATATACAAAATTGGTGGTTGCAAATATCTTATTGGCAAAAGAAGAATTGTTTAAGTTATAAAAAAATAAATTATCCAATAAAACCTCAGTATGCCATAGAAAGACTTTACGAAATTACAAAAGATATAGACACTTTTATTACAACAGGTGTAGGACAACATCAAATGTGGGCTGCTCAATATTACAAATTCAATAAACCAAATAGATGGATGACTTCTGGAGGATTAGGAACTATGGGATATGGGCTTCCAGCTGCTATTGGAGCACAAATAGCAAATCCTAATAAATTAGTTATAGATGTTGACGGAGAAGCTTCTTTTTTGATGACAATGCAAGAACTTTCGACAATTAGTCAATACAAATTACCTGTAAAAATATTTATTGTTAATAATAGATGGATGGGCATGGTTAGACAGTGGCAAGAATTAATTCACGGTGGAAGATATTCAGAAAGTTATACTGAATCTTTGCCTGATTTTGTAAAATTAGCTGAATCATTTGGCATCGTAGGTCTTAAAGCAACTAAAAGTTCCGAAGTTAATGGAGCTAT
>CAYNCC010000051.1:0-1003 GCA_964396035.1 uncultured Alphaproteobacteria bacterium | reverse complement strand
ATTACTTGATATGGGTGTTGATCAGAAAGAGAATTGTTTTCCAATGATACCTTCAGGTGCAGCACATAATGAAATTTTATTAGGACCTGAAGATAAAACAAAAGATTCAATTGATGAAGAAGGAATGGTTTTAGTTTAAAAATTGTCTGAAAAAAAAAAAGAAAAGCATACAATTTCCGTTTTAGTTAATGATGAACCAGGAGCATTAGCTAGGGTAATAGGTTTATTTTCAGGAAGAGGTTATAATATTGACAGTTTAACTGTTGCGCCAGTTAATTTAGAGAAGAAGTATTCAAGAATAATTATTGTAACTTCTGGTACCAGAATGATAATTGAACAAATTATTTCTTCTCTATCAAGATTAATTCAAGTTAGAAAAGTAATAGATTTAACTTCTGCTAATTCGACAAATGAAAGGGAACTTGCATTAGTTAAAGTGAAACTAAAAAATGACAAAAATCATATATTAAAAAAATTAGCAAAAAAATATAAAGCTAAGTTGATATTTAATAATTCGAAGAATTATGCATTTGAAATTACAAATTCTCCAGATATTATAAATTCTTTTATTGTTGATCTCAATAAGTTGGGAACTATTGATGTATCAAGAACAGGTTTAATTGCAATTGTAAAAGATTAAGAAAATGAAAGTATATTATGATAAAGATTGTGACAAAGATCTTATTAAAAATAAAAAAGTATCAATAATAGGTTTTGGCAGTCAAGGCCATGCTCATGCTATGAATTTAAAAGATTCTGGAGTAAAAAATATTGTTGTAGGTCTTAAAAATAATTCTTCTTCAATAGTTAAAGCTAAAAAAGCTGGTTTTACTGTTCTTTCACCAGAAAAAGCTGTTGAATATGGAGAAGTAGTTATGATTTTAATTCCTGATGAGTTACAAACAGATTTATATAAAAAAATTATCAAAAAAAAAATAGCAAAAAATTCTTATCTAGGTTTTGCTCATGGATTTAGTATTGATTTTAAATTTATAAAACCAAG
>CAYNCC010000050.1:0-7613 GCA_964396035.1 uncultured Alphaproteobacteria bacterium | reverse complement strand
AAAATATATAAATGAATATTGGACTGCAAGACAAAGACAATCTAATTCTATTCATGAAATTTCATATAGGGCTTGCTTTAAAGCAGAACTGCCTAGATTCTTTATAGAACTCTTTTCAAAAAAAAATGATGTTGTCTATGATCCGTTTGCTGGCAGAGGAACAACTCTTATTGAAGCTGCATTAAATCAAAGAAATTTTATTTGTAATGATATTAATCCACTTAGTAAAATTTTTATAGAACCTCGTCTTAATATTCCTAATATTAAAAATTTAGAAGAAAGGTTATATTCGATTAAAACAGATTCTAAATTAAAAGCGGATATAGATTTATCAATGTTTTTTCATAAAAAAACACTGCAAGAAATATTAAGTATTAAAAATTATTTGTATAAAAAGAAAAAACAAAATAAAGAAGATATTATTGATAAATGGATAAGGTTATTAGCAACAAATAGATTGACTGGACATTCTAAAGGTTTTTTTTCAGTTTATACGTTACCTCCAAACCAAGCCACTAATCCAAAAAGACAAAAAAAAATTAATTTAAAAAGAAATCAAAAACCAGAATATAGAGATACAAAAAAACTAATTTTAAAAAAATCACATTCACTTCTGAAAGATTTAGATACAATTACTAAAAAAAATTTGAGAAAAATTTTATTAAACGGAGTTTTTTTAAAGAAAAATGCTGCAAATACAAATGAAATAAAAAATAATTACGTTCAACTGACAGTTACATCTCCTCCTTTTTTAGATACAGTTGATTATATTTCTGATAATTGGTTAAGATTTTGGTTTAATAATATCGATACAAAAAAACTATCCAAAAAAGTTTCTATAATAAAATCCCTAGATGCCTGGTGTCTGTTAATAAAAAAAGTTTTTAAAGAGTTATTTAGAATAACAAAAAGTAATGGTTATGTGGCATTTGAAGTAGGAGAAATAAGAAATAAAAAAATTAATTTAGATGAATATGTTGCTAATATTGGGATAGAATCAGGTTTTGAGTGTGAAGGAATATTATTAAATCAACAAAATTTTACAAAAACATCAAATATTTGGGGTATTAATAATAATAAGTCTGGAACTAATTCTAACAGAGTTGTGATTTTTAAAAAATAAACAATCAGGCTGGCGTTCTTGATTTTATGGCACTTGTTAACGTTCCTGAATCACAGTAATCTAATTCAGCTGCAAAAGGAAGACCTTGTGCTAATTTTGTAACCTGCACATTTGATCCTTTTAATTGTTCTTTTATAAAGTGCGCTGTTGTTTGTCCATTAACACTTGATGAAAGTGCTAAAATAATTTCTTTAACATTTTCTTCTTTAGCTCGATCAACCAATTCTTTAATTAACAAATCATCAGGACCTACCTCTTCTAAGGCATTTAAATTACCTCCTAAAACATGATAACGACATTTCAATGCGCCTGTTTGTTCGAGAGCCCATAAATCGGCAATATCTTCTACTACACAAATGATTGATTTATCTCGCTTTGGATCCTTGCATATATCGCAAGGAAGTTTAGTGCCAATATTTCCACATTCTGGGCATTTTTTTATTAATTTAGCATTTCTTTCCAAAGTACGAGCTAAAGGAAATAATAATTTTTCTTTATTTTTTAATAAAAATAAAATCATCCTTGTAGCTGACTTCGGTCCCAGTCCTGGTAATTTCGTGAATAACTGTATCAGTTCTTGCAACGCATCATCTTGCATTTTATTTTTTCTTTAAAAAGGCAATTTAAAACCTGGTGGCAAATTCATTCCACCTGTTACATTTTTCATTTGTTCAGCAGCTGTTTCATCAACTTTCTTCCGACCTTCATTTATTGCTGCAACAATTAGATCTTCGAGAATTTCTTTTTCTTCAGGTTTTATTAAGGATTGATCTATATCTACTTTCTTTATTTCATTTTTACCATTTATAGTAACTTTGACTAAACCGCCTCCACTTGTGCCTTCAACCTCAATATTAGCTAGATTTTCTTGTGCTTCTTTAAGTTTCTTTTGCATTTCTGCAGCTTGCTGCATCATTTTATTGAAGTTCATTCTTTGTCTCCTTCTTTCTTTATATTACTTATTGTAGCACCAGGAAAAATATTTAAAATTTCTTTTATTTCTTTTTCTTTCATAATGTCTTCATGAAGTTTTCTTTTTTCTTTTTTAGACTGTTCTTCTAATGTTATTTCACCTTCTTGCTGTGAAAATGTTATAACCCATCTTTTGTTAGTCCATTCAGTTAAAAGAGCTGATACTTTACTAGCTAAATCTTTAGGAGCTTCGGTTTGTGGATTCAATTCAATTTTTCCTTGCTGAAAATTCACTAAAGATACATGGGAAAATAAGTGATTAAAAAGTAAAACTTCTTTCTTTTCTAGAAAAAATTCTACAACCTCTTTGAAATTAGCAAAAGTTATATTTCCCTTTTTTTTTAAATCAATAGTGCTTTTTTGATTAGATAGATTTTCTTCCTTTTTTACAACGCTTACATTTTTCATTTCCATAACAGTATCTGGATTAATCTTTTTTTCATTATTGTCTAATTGTTCTTTTTGCATTTCTGAGGGTTTTACTTGTTTCTTATTCTGATTTTCTCCATTTGTTGTCTTAGTTTGATTAATATTTAAATTAGAAAAGTTTTTTGCTAATTCATCTGTAGTTGGCAATTCAGATGCATAAGCTAATCTAAGCAATAACATTTCTGTTATAACATTTGGCATATCATGACTTTGAACCTCTTGATAGCCTTTCAATAATATTTGCCATATTTTTGATAGTTCTGATACATTTAGCTCCTTAGATAATTTATCTCCGAATTTCTTATCAATTTCTGAAATTCCTGTTTCATTTATAACCTCTGGAGTAACAGTTGCTCTAGATATCCAATGAACTATATCAAGAAGATCCTGTATAATAACTAAAGGATCTGCACCTGAATCATATAGTTGATTAAAAATTACAAGCCCTTCTTTTGGTTTTCCTCCAATAATATTCTCAAATAAAGAATAAATTTCACTACGATCTACTAATCCTAATAATTCTTGAATGTGTTTTTCTTGAACTTTTTTTTCAGAAGAAAGCGCTTTATCTAAGATTGATAATCCGTCCCTAACAGAACCATCTGAGGCCTTGGCAATTAAATTAGCTGCATTTAATTCAATTTCAGAACCTTCTTTTTTTGCAATATTTTGTAAATATTTTGCTAAAACATTAAATTCTACTCTTTTTAAATCAAACCTTTGACATCGGGATATAATTGTTGCGGGAATCTTTCTTGGTTCGGTTGTACAAAAAATGAACTTAACATGCTCTGGTGGTTCCTCCAAATTTTTCAACAATGAGCTAACAGCAGCATTACTCAACATATGCACTTCATCAAGAATATATACTTTATATTTCCAATTTGATGGACGATATTTAATTCCATCTAAAAGTTCTCTCATTTCATTAACTCCAGTATATCTAGCAGAATCAACCTCTTGTAGATCAATTGGATTTCCCAAAGTTTCATTTTCTCCATTAAATAAATGTGCTAAAATTCTTGCAGCAGTTGTTTTTCCAACCCCTCTTACTCCTGAAAATAAATAGGCGTGAGCTAAACGATTGCTTGATAAAGCATTCTGAATGGTTGAAACAAATATATCTTGACCTATAAGCTCAGTTAATTTCTTGGGTCTATATTTTCTTGCCAAAGCTAGAAAGGTATCTGACATTTTTTTTTTAAAAATAAATATAATATGTTTTTTTTTAGGGAGATAAACGACCCCTATTCACTGGTTACTACTGCTTTCTTCCGAATCTGATAGGTTTGGCCAATAAATAAGTCCGTCAATCTCCCATATTATTATATATCAGATGGACGAAAAAAAAAAAAAATTATTTACGAAATTTATCTGCAAAATAAACCCCTAGAATATTAACAAATTCTGTATATTCTTTTATTTCTTCAAGGGCTTCTTTTACATTTTTGTCATTTTTATGTCCTTCTAGATCCACATAGAATTCAGCTTGTTTAAACGAATCTCCCACATAACTTTCAAGTTTCGTCAAATTTACATTATTTATTGCAAAACATGTTAATGCTTTATGCAAACTTGCCGGTGTATTGTTAACCCTAAAAATTAAAGTTGTTAAAACTTTGCCTTTTTTTGGATTAATGTTTATCTCTTTTTTCTTTAATATTATGAAGCGAGTAGTATTTTTAAAATTATCCTCTACATTTTTTTTTAAAATTTTTAAGTTATAAATTTTACAGGCAAGTCCCGATGCAATAGCTGATTGTGAATAATCATCATTTTGACTAATTTCCTTTGCAGCACCAGCAGTATCTACAGAAATATGTTTTTTTAATTTATATTTTTTAATAATTTTTCTACATTGTGAAAGTGCGTGAATGTGGCTATGCACAGATTTTATCTTTGAAAAACTGGTTTTTTTCAAACCTAATAAATGAAGCTCTATCTTCATAAAATACTCTCCAATAATTTTTAAAGATGTTTTTTGGATTAAATTATGTATTTCAGCAACTCTTCCAGCAATAGAATTTTCTATAGGTATTAAAGCAATATCTGAGTTATTTTTTTCAACAGATTCAAATACATCTTCAAATGTTTCACATGGTAAGATCTTTAATTTTGGAAATATCTTTTTACAGGCTAAATGAGAATTTGCTCCTTCAATACCTTGGAACGAGATTGTTTGAATTTTTTTGTTCATTATTGATAATATATTATTATTTAAGAAGCTATATATATTATTCTTTTTTTAATATTAAATTAAATTATTTATTTTTTATATGACAAAAATTCCATATCAATTTATAAAGTTAGCTCACGAATGTGCTAATCAAAGTGGCAAAATTATAAAAAGGTATTTTCGAAAACCTTTAAAAATAGGTATAAAAAAAGATTCCTCACCTGTAACTAAGGCTGATATTGAAGTTGAAAAAGTAATTAGGAATTTAATAAAAAAAAAAGCACCTAATTGTGGGTGGTTCGGAGAAGAAACTGGTAAAACAAATATAAATAAAGAATGGGTTTGGTGTGTTGACCCAATTGATGGAACTCGCAGCTTTATAACAGGAAAACCTCTCTTTGGCACACTTATAGGATTATTAAAAAATAATAAACCAGTTTTCGGTATACTTGATCAACCTATATTAAAAGAAAGATGGGTTGGAATTGCCAATAAAGAAACAAAATTAAATAATAAAAAAGTTCGTGTCAAAAAATGTAAAAATATTAAAGGAAGCAAAATGTATGCTACATCACCATTAATGTTCAAAGGGAAAAATCAAAAAGTATATAGAAACATAAGAAAAAAAACTGGGGAATGCCTTTTTGGAGCTGATTGTTATAGTCATGGATTGATGGCTTCTGGTTATGTCGATATAATACTTGAAGCTAATTTAAAACCCTATGATTATATTGCTAGTGCTGCCATTATATCTGGAGCTGGTGGAACTATCACTGATTGGTATGGGAAAGAACTTAATATTAATAGTGATGGTAGAATTCTCGCAACAGGAGATCCTAAAATTCACAAACAACTTATAAAAATAATTCAAAAAGTAAAATGAAAATTGTTGTAAGTCTTTATATATTTTTCTTATTTTCTTATAGCAGTTTAGCAATTGAAAAATTAGATAATGCTCATGCAATAAGTATGCATGGAACGCCAAAATATCTTAAGGATTTCAAACATTTTGATTATGCAAATATCGAAGCGCCAAAAAGTGGCGAGATTAAACTACATGAAATTGGAAGTTTTGATACATTAAATAATTTTATTTTAAAAGGAAGTCCTGCGGTAAATTTATCTCAAGTTCATGACAGTCTATTAGTGCAATCTAATGACGAGCCTTTTACAATGTATGGTTTAATTGCTGAATCTATCAGTGTCCCAGAAGATAGGTCTTGGGTAGTATTTAAAATAAGAAAAGAGGCAAAATTTCATGATGGATCTCAAATAAAAGTTGAAGATATAATTTGGACTCTTAATACTTTAAAAAATAAAGGGCACCCCTTTTTTAAATTCTATTACGGAAATGTAAAAAAAGCAGAAAAAATTAGTGATTCAGAGGTAAAATTTTTTTTCCAAGGAGAGCTTAACTTGGAACTACCTTTAATTATTGGCCAAATGAAAATATTATCAAAGAAATATTGGGAAGATAAGTTTGAAAATGTTTTACTAGAATCTCCGATTGGAAGTGGTCCTTACAAAGTAAAGAATTTTAAAGCTGGTAGAACAATAGAATTCGAAAGAGTAGATGATTATTGGGGAAAAAATTTGCCAGTTAATAAAGGTAGATTTAATTTTGAAAAAATAGTAATTGAATATTTTCGCGATGCTACTGTAGCATTGGAAGCTTTTAAATCAGGCGATTATGATTTTAGGCAAGAGAACCAAGCTAAAAGATGGGCTAATTCATATAATTTCACGGCAATAGAAAATGGTTATGTTAAAAAAGAATCAGTTAAACACGAAATCCCAACAGGGATGCAGGGTTTTTTTATTAATACCAGAAAAGAGATTTTTAAGGATCGCGTTGTTAGACAGGCTCTTAATTATGCTTTTGATTTTGAATGGACTAATAAAATACTTTTTTTTGACCAATATAAAAGAACTAACAGTTTTTTTTCTAATTCAGACTTAGCTTCTTCTGGTTTGCCAAATGATGAGGAACTGAAATTATTAAATCCATTTAAAAATAAACTACCGAATGATGTTTTTAACAAAGTCTATGAAAATCCTATTAATAATGGTTCGGGTGAAGTTAGAAAAAATTTACGTATTGCTAATAAATTACTTAATGACGCTGGTTGGATTATTAAAAATGGAAAAAGAATAAATAAAAAAACTGGAATGATGTTAAAATTTACTATCCTTTTAGTTAGTCCTGAATTTGAAAGAATTGCTTTGCCATATGCAAGAAACTTATCAAAAATTGGCATTGAAGCAAAAGTAAGAACAGTTGATAGTGCTCAATATGAAAGAAGATTAGAAAATTTTTCATTTGATATGACAGTTGTATCTCTAGGACAAAGTTTGAGTCCAGGTAATGAACAAAGAGATTTTTGGGGTTCTACTTCTGCTACCATAAATGGAAGTAGAAATTATACAGGTGTATCTAATTCTGCTGTTGATTTTTTAATTGATAAAATAATCACTGCAAAAGATAGGGAAAGTTTAATATCTGCTACAAAAGCTTTAGATAGAGTTTTGTTATTTGGATATTATGTTGTCCCACACTGGCACAAACAAAATTTTAGGATTGCTTATTGGGATAAGTTTGGGCAACCCAAAATAAATCCAAAATATGACTTAGGATTAGATACTTGGTGGGTTGATACAAACAAGGTTAAACTGTTAGAAACTCTAATAAAATAATATAATTACTTATATATGTTATCTTATATCATTAGAAGACTTTTACTGATTATTCCTACACTTTTAGGCATTTTACTTATAAATTTTATAATAGTTCAAGCTGCTCCTGGTGGCCCAGTTGAACAAATGATAAGTCAAATTAAAGGGCACAACGTAGATTCAACTTCTAGAATTGCTGGAACTGATAAGGGAGATGTTTCCTCACAAAGCACTAATATT
>CAYNCC010000049.1:0-7708 GCA_964396035.1 uncultured Alphaproteobacteria bacterium | reverse complement strand
ACTAAAATAAAAAATAGCTTATTTGAAGAATTAAAAAGTTTAAAAACACAAATTTGGATGTCTGGGTCTGATAAGATGTTATTTAAAGAAATAATTCAAGATTCAGAAAATTTAGAAATTGAAGATTTACTAAAACAATAATAAAATATAATTTATGACTAATTCTAGATTAAGTGAAGAAAAACAGACAGAAAGTTTAAAAAAAAAAGGCGCTAAATATGAAGCAGATTCCATTAAAGTCTTAAAAGGCCTAGAAGCAGTAAAAAAAAGACCAGGAATGTATATTGGCGATACTGAAGATGGATCTGGTCTTCATCACATGATATATGAAGTAGATGATAATTCTATTGACGAAGCTTTGGCTGGGCACTGTAAAAAGATTATAGTTAATTTAAATGCGGATGGGTCAGTTACAGTTTCAGACGATGGTAGAGGGATCCCTGTAGACATTCATTCTGAAGAAAAAATTTCTGCTGCAGAAGTTATAATGACGCAATTACATGCCGGAGGTAAGTTTGATCATAATTCATATAAAGTATCCGGAGGTTTACATGGTGTAGGTGTTTCAGTTGTTAATGCTTTGTCAGAAAAACTAAAGTTGAAAATAGAAAGAGATGGCAATTTACATTATATAGAATTTAAAGACGGCAAATCTATTAAACCTCTAAAAAAAATAGGAAAAAGTAATGGGAATAGTGGAACTGAAATAACTTTTTATGCTTCAAAAAAAGTATTTAAATCTTTAGATTATGATTTCAAAAAATTAGAAGATCGTTTAAGAGAATTAGCCTTTCTCAATTCTGGAATATTAATTGAATTAACCGATGATAGGTCACCAGAAAAACAAATATCAAAATTACATTACAAAGGTGGTATTGAGCAATTTGTAAAATTTTTGGATAAATCTAAAGACAATTTTATTCCTAAACCAATAACATTTACACATAAAAAAAATGACACAATTGTTGAAGTTGCTATGACTTGGAATACTGGCTATTACGAGAACATGCTTTGTTTTACTAATAATATTCCTCAAATAGATGGAGGAACACATTTAGCTGGATTTAGATCGGCTTTAACTAGAGTAATTAATAAATTTGCAAACCAAACAGGAATTCTAGAAAAAAATAAAATTTCTCTTACAGGAGAAGATTGTAGGGAAGGTTTAACATGTGTTTTATCAATTAAAATGCCAGATCCTAAATTTGCAAGTCAAACAAAACATAAATTGGTTTCATCAGAAGTTAGACCTGTTGTAGAATCTGCAATCAACACTGGTCTAGATCAGTGGTTAGAAGAAAATCCAAAAGATACAAATTTAATTTTAAAAAAAATCTCAGATGCAGCTATTGCAAGAGAAGCAGCAAGAAAAGCTAAAGAACTAACACGAAGAAAAGGCATACTAGATTTCGGAAGTTTACCCGGGAAACTTGCAGATTGCCAAGAAAAAGATCCTTCAAAATGTGAACTTTTTATAGTAGAGGGAGACTCAGCCGGAGGTTCTGCTAAACAAGGAAGAAATAGAAAGTACCAAGCTGTTTTACCTCTCAAAGGAAAAATCTTAAATGTAGAAAAAGAAGTAAGATTAGACAGAATATTGGGGTCAGATGAGATAGGGGCTTTAATTAATGCCATTGGTACTGGCATAGGAAAAGAAGAATTTAATTATGAAAATATTAGATATCATAAAGTAATTTTGATGACAGATGCTGATGTAGATGGAAGTCATATACGAACACTTCTGTTAACTTTTTTTTTCAGACAATTAAAAGAATTAATTATAAACGAAAATTTATATATTGCTCAACCTCCTCTATATAAAATAAAAGCACCGGGCATAGGTGAAAAATACTTAAAAAACGAAGATGAAATGGATGATTTTCTTATTAATAATGCAGTGAAAAATTTGAAATTAATAATTAAGGAAAAGAAAATTATTAAAGATAAAGAATTAAGTACTTTAGTAAAAAATACAATTTCGATAAAAAAATTAATTGCCAGTTTAGGTAAAAGAGTAGGTTCTACTGATTTGGTAGAACAAGCAGCAATCAGTTCTTTTTTTGGCAAAGAAGTTAGAGAATTTAAGCTATCTGAAAAAGGAATGCAACAAGCAGTCCAGTTTATTTCAAAAAAATTAAAACAGACCGAGAACAATTTAGCAGATTGGTCAGGAAACTTTATTAACGATAAACAAAAAAAAGAAAAATATTTTCTATTCGTTAGAAAATCAAGAGGTGTAGAAGAGGAATATAAAATAACTAAATCTATACTTGATTCCCCTGAAGCCGTGGAACTTGGAGAAAAAAAAATTAAAGATTTTTTAGAAGAAGTATTTTTTTCAGGCAAATCTGAATTAATAAATGGAGAAAATAAATTTATAATCAATTCTACTTTTAGGTTTTTAGAAAAAGTTAAAGAAGCAGGAAAAAAAGGAGTAAGTATTCAAAGATATAAAGGATTAGGAGAAATGAATCCTGATCAATTATGGGAAACAACTTTAGATCCTGAAAAAAGAACATTATTAAAAGTTCAAATGGAAGATGAAGCTTTATTAGATGAAACTTTTGTTAAGTTAATGGGTGATAGTGTAGAACCTAGAAAAGCCTATATACAATCTAATGCCAAAAAAGTTGTTAATCTTGATATATAAATAAAAATTATAAAATGTTTAAAAAAATTAAATTTGTTTTATTAATTTCTCTAGTTTTTTTTTTCATCAACAAGGAAATCATAGGTGACGACAATATACCCCTAAGCATGGAAGAACAAAGAGAAAAAGCTTTAGGAATAGAAAGAAGTCAAAGCGATAGCAAATCAATTAAAATTCAAAGGTTTATTAGAGATATAGAAATGGGAAACATGGAAAATGTGCGAATTTATATAAAAAATACCAAAAACACCTCGTTAGATTTTATATCACCAAAAGGATTAAACCCACTTGTGCATGCAGCAAATGTAAATAATATCCAAATAATTAAATTATTTTTAACTAAGACTAATGTTGATATAAACATAGAAGATCAAATGGGAAACACAGCTTTGATAAAGGCTGCTGAGAAGGGTCATGTAGAAATAGTTGATTATTTATTAAATAACGGAGCAGATATTGATTATCAAAATAAAGATGGAATGACAGCAGCAATGAAATCTGCTGAAAGAAATCATTTTTATGTTTTAAAAATATTGATAGAAAATAATGCTGATATTGAAAGAACAGATTTTACAGGTAGAACTTTGGAAGAAATAACAAAAAATAGTAGAGATAAAAGAATAATTAAATTATTAAATTAAATATAAAAATTACTTATCTTTAATTTTTTTATATCCTAAAACATACAAAGCTAGAGTTAAAATAAAAATAATTGGCTTGCCTTCTCCAAAAGACAAAGGCAATAGTGGAAAATAAATAATAGCTATACCACCAAATATCATAGCAAAAATTTTGTCATTATAAGCCGAATCTGTTTCATAAAATTTATATGCTAATATTGCTGAACTTAAACATAAATAAATTCTAAGTATGCCATAATAAGGAGTAGCTATTGGAAGAAAAGCTATTAAAAGAAGAATACTTGGTACTATGAAAAAATAAATTTCGAGATCTAATTCTAATATTTTAAAAAAATATTTTTTACACAATCCAAAATATTTATCAAAATCTTTAGTTTTAACACTTTTATTATTTTCTTTTTTTTCAGCCATAAAAATATATAGTTTTATTTTTTAAAGTTCTTAACTATAAATACTATAAAATATATTACTAAACTAATAAATGAAAAAATTAGATTTAAAAACACTATATCAAAAAGAAATCAATAATCATATTCAATTCGCAGATATTTTATTAGAAGAAAATTATGTAGAATTTAGAAAATTCTTTGAAATTTGTTTTAATTCTATAAAAAGTCAAAATAAGTTAATTTTTTTTGGGAATGGAGGAAGTGCTGCAGATGCACAACATATAGCCACTGAATTAGTTGTAAGATATAAAAAAAATAGAAAATCTATACCAGCCTTAGCTTTAAGCACAGATACTTCAGCAATGACTGCTATTGGCAATGATTTTTCTTTTGATAAAATTTTTTCTAGACAAATGGAATCTCTAGGGCGAGAAGGGGATGTTGCAATAGGCATTACAACATCTGGAAAAAGTCCTAATGTTTTAAATGCATTAAAGTTAGCTAAAAAAAAAAAAATTAAATATATTAATTTAACAAAAAAAAATTTAAAAAATGAAAGAAAATTAAAACAAATAACGAATTTAATTATAGGCGTGCCTGGAAGCGAAACTGCTAGAATACAAGAATTACATATTTTAATTGGGCATCTTCTATGTTCAGCCCTAGATGAAGTGACAAACTAATTAAATGAGAGACAACAATATTATTGATGACATTACAAAAATTACCAATGCCAAGGTTTTTTGTCTTGGTGATTTAATGCTTGATAAATATGTGATTGGAAGTTCTCAAAGAATATCACCTGAAGGTCCAATTCCTATTTTAGATATAAAAAAAGAAGTTAATATGCTAGGTGGTGTAGGTAATGTTGCAAGAAATTTAGGAACAATAGGTATTAAAACTTATCTTATTGGATTAATAGGCAATGATGAAATTGGAAATATAATTGAAAAAAAAATAAAACAAAAAAATATAATTACTAAATTGTTTAAAGACAATAATAGACCTACAACTCTTAAAACCCGATTTATTGCAAATGATCAACAAATCTTAAGAACTGACAAAGAAACAATGGCGCCAATAAGCTTGTCATTAGAAAAGAAAATATTAAAAGAATCAAAAAAAATGATTTTAAACTCAGATTCTATAATTTTATCTGATTATGGAAAAGGTTTATTAACAAAAAATATTCTGAAAGAAATTATAAGTTTTGCAAATAAAAATAGAAAACCGATTATTTTAGATCCTAAAAGTGACAATCTTGAAAAATATAAAGGAGTTACAATTCTTACTCCTAATATTAATGAACTAGAATTAGTAGCAAAAAGAAAATTAAATAATCAAAGTGAAATAGTTAAAGCATCAAAGCAAATAATTAAAAAATGTAATTTTAAACACATGTTAATTACAAGAGGGAAACGCGGTATGTTGTTAGTTTCATCAAATAATAATAAAGTTATAAGTTTAGAAACAGAAGCAAAAGAAATTTATGACGTTTCTGGAGCAGGAGATACAGTCACTTCCTTTCTTGCAGCATGTTTAGCTAGTTCAATAACAATTACTAATTCTATAAAAATTGCAAATTCTGCTGCAGGAATAGTTGTAAGTAAATCAGGAACTTCAGTCGCACATTTATCCGAATTAATCCTTTCATTAAATAAAAATATAAATCATTCCTCAAAAATTAATGACAGACTTGAAGCTAATAATATAATAAAATTTTGGACAAAAAAAAAAGAAAAAATTGGGTTTACAAATGGTTGTTTTGATTATCTGCATCCAGGTCACGTTTCATTATTAAAAAAGGCAAAAGAAAATTGCACTAAATTAATTGTTGCAGTTAATTCAGATAGTTCTGTAAGAAAAATTAAAGGTCCAAATCGACCACAACAAAATCAGGATATAAGATCAAAAGTTTTATCAGCAATTAAATATGTAGATTTAGTAATAATTTTTAATGAAAAATCACCAATTAAATTAATTAGACAAATTAAACCATCATTATTAGTTAAAGGATCTGATTACAAAGAAAATAAAATAGTTGGAGCTAAATTAGTAAAATCATTTGGTGGTAAAATTTTAAGAGTAAAGATTTTTAAGGATTTTAGCTCTTCTTTAATCATTGAAGAAATATCAAATTCTTCATTTTAATAATAAAAAAATTTAAAAAATTTAATTCTCATTTAGAAATTTAAAAATCTTTTTTTTTGTTTTAAAACTTCCAAATGCTAATGATAATTTAGCATAAGCATTTTCTAATGTTACGCTTTCAAGTGTTTTTACTCCTGATTTTAAAATGACCTGCAAAGATTTATAAATATTTTTTTTTTTTATAATTGGTGCTAAGAAAACTGGAATCTTTTTTTTCTTACATATTTTTTGAAAGCTTTTTAAAGATAAAATTTCTTTATTTATATTTCTGGTGCTTGCTGTACCAGAATGATAAAGAGAATGTAAAATTGCTTTTGGCTTATTTTTGGATAAGTTAAAGTATCCATAATTAATACCAGGGTAGGGATGAATTATTAATATTTTATTTGAAAATTTTAAATCCTTATTAAATTTCTTAAATGATATATTTTTAGTATTTGTATTTTTTTTTGTATATATAAATTTTTTATCATATATGCAGAAAGTTGATCTTGTAATTGAATTTAATTTATTATCATAATTATTTATTTGTTCAACATCACTCCCTAAATAAAATGAAACAAAATTTTCATTTGGGTTTTTGTAAGCAACAAATGTTCCTGGTATTTTTTCTTTATCTATAAATTTTATTGCTGAAATTAGATTAGATCTTCCACTTGCTTCTTTGTCTATTAATGGTCTATTACTACTTACAAAAATAATGGGTTTATTAAAATTAAAAAAATACCGAGAAAAAGCAGATGCTGCGTAAGCTAGAGTATCTGTTCCATAGGTAATTATTATTCCTGAAAAATCATTTTTCCAATTTTTTTTTATAGATTGAACTATTTCGTTCCAATCAGAAGGCATACTATTTTCACTTAAAATATTTACAGGTTGGATTATTCTATAATCTATTTCTTTTTCTGAATTTGATTTTAAAAAATTCTTTAAATAGTTATTTTTAGCTACATTTATTACATTATTTCTTCTTACGCTTCCTATTGTGCCACCTGTTAAAACTATTAATATTTTACTCATAAATTAATTATATTGAAATTTTTAAAGTTATTATAGATTATAAATCTTATGTATAAAATTTTTATAGTTTTATTTATATTTGTCTTAAACAATTGTTCTTCAATTAATACAGAGCCAAAATATGCTATTGAGAGTTTTGACCAAAATGCCCCTAAGATTCTTTTAATGCCTATAGATATTGAAATATGTGAAATAACACTTGCTGGGATGTGTGAACCAAATGCTATTTGGACTGAAAATTCAAAGAAAAATATAATAGTTGGTTTTGAGGAAATTTTGAAAGAAAGAAATGCAATTATGAATAAATTTGATAAAACTTTATCAAGTATAAAAATGACTCAGCTAGTAAAACTTCATAACCAAGTAGGTCATG
The DNA here is from genome assembly GCA_964396035.1 of uncultured Alphaproteobacteria bacterium. Taxonomy (GTDB): domain Bacteria; phylum Pseudomonadota; class Alphaproteobacteria; genus CAYNCC01. Next base: position 484 of record CAYNCC010000049.1, on the reverse strand, counting down.
AAATTATAAGTAATGAATATGGGCAATTAAAATTACCTACAAAGAAAAATTTTGATTGGACAATAGGGAGAAAAGCAAATTTATTAAAAACAAAATACAATAGTGATTATGCAATTTTTATTTTTTTTAGAGATCAGTACTCAAGTGGAGAAAGAAAGATATATAGTATTTTAACAGCAGTATTATTTCCTGGCGTTATACCTATAGGAGGAACCCAAATTGCTTTTGCAAGTTTAGTTGATCTAAAAACTGGAAAAATTATGTGGTTTAATGGGTTTTATAGATCATTTGGAGATGTTAGAGATTTAGAAGGAGCAAAGGACACTTTAAACGTAATTTTTGAGAAATTTCCTAGATGAAAAAATTATTTATAATTTTTTTAATATTTATTTTGAACAGCTGTGCAACGCCCATAGGAGGTGCCCAAAAAATTGAAAATATCAAACCTGAAGAAAAACCTGATATTGAAACAATAGAAGCAGGT
>CAYNCC010000048.1:0-7740 GCA_964396035.1 uncultured Alphaproteobacteria bacterium | reverse complement strand
AATTAAATCTTCTACATTTTCTAATCCAACATGGATTCTTAAAAGAACTCCTTTTTCATTCCATTTTGCAACTTTTCTTTCATTTTTAGGAAATACAGGTAAAATTAAACTTTCATAACCTCCCCAACTGAAACCTAATTTAAATAATTTAAGTTTGTTTATCATTTTATAGATTTTATTTTTAGATTGTTCTTTCAAAATGAACGAAAATAAACCTGTAGAGCCGCTAAAATATTTATTCCAAGAAACATAGTTCTCATTTTTTGGTAAGGCAGGATGGAAAACTTTAGAAACCTTATCATTATTTTCTAGTAATCTTGCAATTTTTAATGCGCTAGATCTATGATGTTCTAATCTAGTTGATAGTGTTCTTAAACCTCGTAAAGTTAAATAACATTCCTGTGGGCCAGGACAATCACCTAAATTTACTGCTGTATCTTTTATTTTTAGAAATAATTTCTCATTTTTTACTGTGATAAGTCCAAGCATTACATCAGCATGACCACTTATATATTTTGTTGCAGCAAGAATAGATATATCTACGCCTATATCAATGGGCGAAAAATAAAAAGGTGTTGCCCAACTATTATCAAGCATCGTTATAATTTTTTTCTTTTTTGCTATTTTTATAATTTCAGATATATTTCCTATCTCAAATGTTAGCGATGCAGGAGATTCCATAAAAATTATTTTTGTTTTTTTATTTATTTTCTTTTTTATGCTGTCAATGTCAGTTGGATCATAAAAATCAATTTTAACTCCAAATCTTGAAAGAATTTTACTTGCAAATTTTTTTGTTGGATAATAAGAACAATCAGAAATTAAACAGTGATCATCTTTTGATAAGAATGATAATAATGAAATAGATATAGATGACATTCCTGAAGATGTCGCTATTGTTCTGTATCCATTCTCTATTTCTGCTATACCATCCTCCAAGTCGAATGTTGTTGGCGTTCCGTATCTTCCATAATATGGTTGATTGAATCTATTTTTTATAGCTTTACCCAATTCTTTTGTATTTTTAAATAAAACTGTAGACGTTCTATAAATTGGCGGATTAACGATTCCGTAGTTTTCAAAAGGCTTTCTTCCAGCCAATGAAATTTTTGTATCTTTTTTAATCTTTTTCACAAGGACTTTCCTCTATAGCACCCCATTCAGACCAAGAGCCGTCATAGATTTTAATTTTTTTATTCTTATCTATCAATTCTATAGCAAATTTTAGTATACATGCAGTAACACCAGAACCGCATGAACAAATTATATTTTTTTTTAAATCTATATCTTTTTTTTTTATTAAATTTAAGATTTCTTTATTTTTAATAAATTTTTTTGAATTTTGGTCAATTAATTCATTAAAATATAAATTTTTACTTTTAGGTATGCGACCAGATTTCATGTTAGGCCTAGGTTCTTCACTGATACCTAAAAAACGATCTGGAGACCTTGCATCTAATATTTGATATTCATTGGTAGTTATATTATTTAGAACTTCTTTATAAGACACAATTAATGATTTGTTCAAATTTGCTTTATAATTTGTAGGATTTAATTTATTAATTAGTTTTGAATGCTTTCCACCGGCATCAAGCCATGCAGGGAAACCTCCATTTAGTATGCTTACATTTTTATGTCCAAAAGCTTTAAACATAAACCAAATTCTAGCAGCAGAAAACATTCCATAGATGTCATAAATTATTAAGTGATCATCATGTTTTATTCCCAAAGATGAAATTTTTTTTGAAAAATAGTTACTATCAGGCATCATGTGAGGTAAATTAGAATTTTGATTAGAAATTTCTTCTAAATCAATAAATAGTGCATTAGGTATATGTTTTTCTTTGAAAATTTCAAAAGCATTTAAACCATTAGTTGGCATATGCCATGTTCCATCAATAATTTTTATTTTTGGATTATTTATATTCTTTTTTAACCAATCTATTTCGATTAACTGATTCATTTTATCCAGTTTGGAATAGGCAATTTTTTACTTTTTAAAAATTTTTTATTATAAATTTTACTAAAATATCTAGTTCCATAATCACAAAGTATTGTGACTATAGTTGAGCCAGGGCCTAATTTTTTAGCAAGTTTAATAGCCCCTATAACATTAATTCCAGTAGAACCACCCATTACTAATCCTTGTTCTTTTAACAAATCAAAAATAATTTTTAATGCCTCTTTATCATTAGCTTGAAAACTTTCATCAATTTCTGCTTTTTTTAAATTTTCAGTTATTCTACTTTGCCCAATACCTTCAGTTATAGACGAACCTTTTGATTTTAGCTTTCCATTTGCATAATAATTATATAATGCAGAACCCATGGGATCTACTAAACCTATTTTTATTTTTTTATTCTTTTTTTTTAAAAAACATCCTGTACCGGCAATTGTTCCGCCAGTTCCAACAGAACAAACAAAACCATCAATCCTCCCTTTTGTATCCTTCCAAATCTCAGGTCCTGTAGTTTCATAATGAGCTTTAAAATTTGCTAAATTATCAAATTGGTTTGCCCATAAAACTTTTTTTCCTTTATTTTTAATTTTTATTTTATTAGCTAGTGTTTCAGAATAACGAACATAATTTTTTGGGTTAGAATAAGGCACAGCGGGCACTAATATTAAATCTGCTCCATACGATCTTAACTCATTTTTTTTCTCATCACTTTGTGTTTTTGGCATAACTATTACAGATTTTAAACCAAAAGAATTTCCTACCAGGGTCAAGCCTATTCCTGTATTACCTGCGGTTCCCTCAACAATAATTCCATTTTTGTTTATTTCCTTATTTTTAATTGCTTCTTTTATAATATATAGCGCAGCTCTATCTTTAACAGATTGTCCTGGATTTAAGAATTCAGCTTTACCTAAAATATTACATTTAGTAAGTTTTGATAACTTTTCTAATTTTATTAGAGGAGTATTTCCAATTAACTTTGTAAGACTGTTTTCAGTTTTCATTTTTAATATGGCTCCCGGGGAGGGACTCGAACCCCCGACAAGGTGGTTAACAGCCACCCGCTCTACCAACTGAGCTACCCGGGATAAATAAAATGCATATAAATTAATTTATTTTAACATTTTATAAATATTTTTTTTTGCAATTTTAATCTTTTTTTTAACAAAATATAGTAATACTTAATACTATTATTAAAATTAAACTTTTTAAAATATTTATGTTAAAAAATATAAACAGAAGATTTTTTTTAAAGAAAACAATTTATTCTTTTACCTCATTTATTTTTCTTAGTAATTTCTTGGTATTGTTTTTAAAAAAAAAAAATAATATAAAATTAGACAATTTAACTGATAATTACTTTTTTGCTTTAGAAAAATATAGAATAGAAACGGTAAATGAAATTTTTAGTTTATATTTAAAAAATGGCATTTCTGGAAAAAGAATTATCCATAACATTTCTAAAAGAAGAACTATGAATAATTATTTTCATAAAATTAATACTAAATATTTATGGAATAATAGAATGAATATTAATATTTAATAAAAGAAATATTTAATGAATAAAATACCATTAACAAAAGAAGGTGAAAAAAAATTAAGAGAAGAATTAAATGATTTAAGGTTACAAAGACCAAAAATCATTAAAGCTATAGCTGAAGCTAGAGAACACGGAGATTTAAAAGAGAATGCAGAATATCACGCAGCAAGAGAACAACAAGGAATGATAGAGGCTAAGATAAAAATTATTGAGTCTAAATTAAGTAATGCTGAAATTATTGAAACTAATAAAAATAGCAGTGACAAAACATCTGTTATTTTTGGATGCACAGTTGAATTATTAAATATGACTAATAATAGTAAAATAACTTACAATTTAGTTGGAGAAGATGAAGCTGATACATTAAAAAATAAAATTTCTTTCAATTCGCCTATAGGAAAAGGTTTAATTGGAAAAAAAGTTGGTGATGAAGTAATAATTTCAGTTCCAAAAGGAGACTTAAATTTGAAAATCATTAAAATTTTATAATGGAGGCCCGGACCGGAGTCGAACCGATGTACAAGGATTTGCAATCCTCTGCATAACCACTCTGCCACCGGGCCACATTTTTTTAATAGTATAATGTAATTTATAGTCTAAATTTTTTAAAGTATTAAAATATAAGATTATGACAGATTTTATCATTGCAAGAAAGAATATGATTTCTAATCAATTAAAAGTAAATAATATCATAGAAAATAATTTATTAAGCGCTATCGAATCTATACCTAGAGAAATATTTCTACCTAGTAGATTGCACACCAAAGCTTATCTTGATGAAGATATAGAAATATCAAAAGGCAGATACTTAATCGAGCCAAGAATATTTGCGCACATATTGAAATTATCAAAGATACAAACTACAGACAATGTCTTAGATTTAGTATGTGCTAGTGGATATACATCTTCGGTGTTATCAAAATTAGCAAATCAAGTCATAGGAATCGATAATAATAAAGATTTATTAGATATCGCAGAAAATAATGTGAAAAACTTAGATATTATAAATGTTGAATTCTTGTTTTCAAATCCAAAGAATTTTTCAAAAAAAAATATTAAATTCGATTTAATTTTTATTTTTGGAGGTGTTGAATTTATACCTAGAAATATATTAGAATTATTAAAAGATGATGGTGGTAGATTAATAACAGTTTTATACAAAAATACAGAAAAGTTAGGAAAAATTTATTTAATAAAAAAAATTAAAAAAAAAATAACATCTAGATTTTATATGGGTTCACACACTCCTATATTAAGTGATTTTAGAAAAAATAAAAAAGAATTTATTTTTTAACCTTTTTTTTTATATTCTTATCATCTTTTGTATGGAGTTATAATATAAAGATGAATTTTTTTTTTAGTTTATTATCAGGATTCATAGCCTCATCTATATTTTCTTATTTTTCCGTCCCTTTTTATACAGAAAATGCTAAAAAAACTACACATTCCTTATATTTAAAGATAAGTGTTAACGATATACCTCAAAAAGGTCATAAAATAGTAACAAATTTCTATGATGAGAATGAATTTAAAATAAAGTATAAACCCACTTATTTCCTTGATGAGAATATAGTAAAAAATGATTCGAAAATAGAAATTCAATCAACAGATAAATATATAGTTGCTGATATTACTGATCATAAAACTTTTAGTAATACAAATGAGTTAAAAAATAAATTATTTTTAAAAGTAAATGAGATTGAAGATAATTTATTAGGTCCTCCAGAAGAAGATATACCGCAATTTTCAATAATTGAGGAAGATGAAGAAGATAATAAAAATAAAACCAGCACTAAATTAGTTTATATTTCTGATTCAATAAATAATGCCTTCAAATATAATCCAAAAATAAAAGCTCAAGAAGCTTTTTTCAACGCATCTAAAGAAAATATTAAACAAGTTAATTCTAATTTTTTCCCATCAATAGATTTAACTGCTAGTAAAGGTTTTTCAAAAGTTGACTCAAGCACTAAAACCACAATTACTAATGAAAATAGGGAACCTCAAGAATTTGCTATAAACTTAACACAAAATTTATATAGCGGAGGTAAGATTTCTGCTGAAATTAAAAAAGCCAAGAATTTATATTTAATTGAAGAGGAAAACCTTAGATTAGTTAAACAAGAAATTATATTGGAAGCTTCAAAAGTTTACTTAGATTTAGTAGAGCAAACTAAACTTATAGAACTAAATAATTTTAAGGAAAAAAGATTTATAAAAGATTTAGAATCTATTGAATTATTATTCCAAATAGGTGAAGCATCTCAATCAGATTTAATTTTTGCAAAAGCCCAATTAGTAAGAATTACCTCAGAAAAGGTTGCATCTATAAACAAATTGGAATCTATAGAAATAAAGTATAAAAGCATTGTTGGTGATAGTGTTTCAAATTCACAGTTGATAATACCTAATTTAAAAAATATAAACGTTCCTAACGATTATCTTGAGATTGAAACAATAGCTTTAAGAAATAATCCTAAATTTAGAAAATTATTATTAGAAGAAAAAATTTCTAAGAATGAAATTAAATCCGAATTTTCCGAAGCACTTCCAAGTTTAACTTTAGATGCTGAGTATAGTTCTTTAGATGATTTTTCATCTAAAGGTAGCTCTAGTGATACTGCTGAGATTACAGCTGAATTAACTATTCCTTTATTTAGAGGTGGTAAAAATTTATCTAAAATAAAAGAAGCAAAATTAATTGCTAAAAAAGTTAGGTATGACTTAGAAAATAAAAAAAATGAAACTATGCAAGAAGTAAAAAATTCTTGGACAAATTATAAATCTGCTGAAATAAATTTAAAATCAGCAATGATTAATCACGAAGCAAACAAATTAATTCTTGAAGGAATACAGGATGAAACTAAATTAGGTATGAAATCATATATTGATTTATTAAAATCAAAAGAAAATTTAATTGATGCTGAATTTGAAAAAATTAAAGCAAATAATCAACTTATATTTGCTACACTTGAATTAAAAGCAAATATAGGGAAATTATCTCTAAAAAATTTAGATATTTAATTTTATTATTACCTTAAATTAGATAAAAAAAAATGTTGGATAAAACTTTTGATCCAAAAAAAATAGATGAGAAAAATTACATAATAGAAGAAAAACTAGGTCTTTTTAACTCAGATATAAGTTCCTCAAAAGAAAGTTTTTGTATTATGATGCCCCCGCCCAATGTGACAGGCGTTTTGCATATGGGCCATGCATTAAATTTTACTCTACAAGATATAATTGTTAGATATAAAAGATTAAATAATTTTAATGTTCTTTGGCAACCAGGAACAGATCATGCTGGTATTGCAACTCAAATAGTAGTTGAAAAAGAATTAAATAAAAATAATCAAAATAGACATGATTTAGGAAAAGAAGATTTTATTTCAAAAGTTTGGGAATGGAAAGATAAATCAGGAAATCAAATTGTGAATCAAATGCGACAATTAGGAGTTTCTGCAGATTGGTCCAAAGAAAGATTTACAATGGACAAAGAACTTTCTGAGACAGTAAAAAAAGTTTTTATAGATTTATTTGAAAAAAAAATGATTTTTAAAGAAAAAAGATTAATAAACTGGGATGTTAAATTACAAACAGCAGTTTCTGATTTAGAAGTAGAAAACAAAAATATAAATGGTTTTTTATACTTTATTAAATATCCGTTTAAAAAGAATAAGAATTCTTATATCACGATCGCAACAACTAGACCAGAAACTATGTTAGGCGACAGTGGTGTTGCTATTCATCCAACAGATAAAAGATTTAAAAAGTTTCATGGGGATAGTGTTTTATTGCCAATACTTGATAAAGAAATACCATTAGTTTTAGATGAACATGCTGATCCTGAGAAAGGCAGTGGTGCTGTTAAAATAACACCAGCCCATGACTTTAATGATTTTGAAGTTGGATTACGTCATAAATTGGAATTGATAAGTAAACACACCAAAAGATTATCAAGGACTTAATAGATTAAAAGCTAGAGAAAAAATTTTAGAAGATTTAGATAAAAACGGTTTACTCGAAAAAAAAGAAAAATATGAATATACGATTCCCTTTGGTGATAGATCTGGCGAAATATTAGAACCATTTCTTACAGACCAATGGTTTGTTGATGCTAAAAAATTATCAAAAGAAGCAATTAAAGTAGTTAAAGAAAAAAAGATTTCTTTTTTACCAAAGTCCTGGGAAAAAACTTATTTTGATTGGTTAGAAAATATACAACCTTGGTGTATTTCAA
>CAYNCC010000047.1:7250-7890 GCA_964396035.1 uncultured Alphaproteobacteria bacterium | reverse complement strand
TTTTTCTGGTTCAATAATTGCATTTGGAAAATTACAAGGCATTATGTCAGGAAATCCAATTACTTTTAGATTTCAACATTTTTTAAATGCAATTTTAGGGATAGCTATGATATCTATTATTGTTTTATTTTGTTTAGATCAAACTCAAAATTTTTTTTGGGGCCTTACTATTCTAGCATTCATAATCGGGTTTTTAATCATTATTCCAATTGGAGCTGCAGATATGCCAGTGGTTGTATCAATGTTAAATTCTTATTCTGGATGGGCTGCCTGTGGGATTGGTTTTACTTTATCTAATAATTTATTAATTATAACAGGGGCATTAGTTGGATCATCAGGCGCGATACTTAGCTATGTAATGTGTAAGGGAATGAATAGGTCTTTTATAAGTGTAATTTTAGGGGGATTTGGAGGCGATGATGTTGCAGTAAAAGGAAGTAAAGAAGAAGAGCAACGCCCAGTTAAAAGTGGAGATGCTAATGATGCAGGGTTTATGATGCAAAATGCAGAGTCAGTAGTTATTGTTCCAGGATATGGAATGGCTGTGGCGCAAGCACAGCATGCATTAAAAGAAATGTGTGATATTTTAAAGAAAAAAGGAGTAAATGTTAGATATGCAATACACCCAGTTGCTGGAAGA
>CAYNCC010000047.1:0-7240 GCA_964396035.1 uncultured Alphaproteobacteria bacterium | reverse complement strand
ATGCCAGGACACATGAATGTTTTGCTTGCAGAAGCAAATGTTCCTTACGATGAAGTTTTAGAATTAGAAGAAATAAATAGAGATTTTGCATCAACAGATGTAGTTTTTGTAATTGGCGCAAATGATATAACTAACCCAGCAGCTAAAACAGATCCACAAAGTCCGATTTATGGAATGCCTATACTAGAGGTTGAAAATGCAAAATCAGTTTTATTTAGTAAGAGATCTTTAGGCGTAGGTTATGCTGGTGTAGAAAATGAACTCTTTTTTAGAGATAACACCATGATGTTATTTGGAGATGCTAAAGAGATGTGTGAAAACATTATTAGTTCACTAGGTAAGTAAAAAAAAATTTAGCAAAATTAATGACTTGACTATAAAAAAAGAAAAGTGTTAAAATATACTAAATCATGCCTATTTCGTTTCTTGAAGCGTATTAATAAAAACAAAGAATATAGAGATTTATGTTTGTAAAAAAATATATTGCAATATTGTCTACAAGTTTATTTTTAACATCTGCTGCAAGCGCAGATGTAAATTATACATATGTGACTGATGAGACCTATCTTCAGGTTTATGGAGGTTTTTTTCAAGTTCAAAATGTAGATGTTGGCGGTAGTGCTCAAATACATAATGTAACTGTAAGCGCCTCCTATGAATATTCATTTGATTATGGCTACTCAGTGGGAGGAAGATATGGGTTTCCATTGTTTCCAGTAACAACACCTTTTTTAGGTAAATTTAGAGCAGAAGTCGAAGGAGGCTTTCATGAAGCAGATTATGATGCTCTTGATGGAAGTGTAACTGTTACAGCAGGAGGTAATTCGACAACATTTGGTGGTTCGGCACCAGTTGATGGTCATATAGAAGTAGTAGATGTTTATTTAAATCTAATTTATGATACAGACGAAACCATTAATTTACCTAATATAGATACTTTAACTTTCACACCATATTTAGGTTGGGGTTTAGGATATTCACACGTTACAGATTATATAAGAACTATCGGTCATTCAGGTGATCAATTAGTAATTGATGATGAAGAAAAAGGGACCGAATGGGGAATCCAAGCTTTTATTGGTGCAGATATAAATCTTGGTGAAACTATAAATGTTGGGGGACAAGATCTCGTTGGAGGACTTCGAGCCAATATACGTCGAAGAAACCAAGGCGAAAAAGGAGTTGATGACGCATTTGCTCTTGGTGGACAGTTTTATTTAGGCTACAAATTTTAATTTTTTTTCAACTAAATTCCAAAAAATTTTTTCTAAAGACAAATTTTCAAGTTGATTTATTTCAACAATGCCAGTAGGAGATGTTACATTAATCTCAGTTAAATAATTTCCTATAACATCTATTCCGACAAAAAACAGACCTTGTTTTTTTAACCAAGGTTTTAGTTGTTTACAAATATATTTATCTCTTTTGGTTATTTTATATCTTACAGCTTTTCCACCACGACTTAAATTTGCTCTAATTTCATTCTTTGCTGGTATTCTTGCCATTGCAGCTACTGGGTTACCATCTAAAATTATTATACGCTTATCCCCCTTTTTTACTTCTGGAATATATTTTTGTACTACAATTGGAATTTTTTCTTTTTTTAAAATATTTTGAATTTTTTTATTAATATTTTTATCTCTTAAATTTACTTTAAAAATTCCCTTTCCTCCTTTTTCATAGAGCGGCTTAATAATTAAATTTTTATTTTTTTTTATAAATTTTTTTATTTCAATTTCATCTTGAGATATTAATGTTGGAGGAGTTAAATTCTTAAAATATGTAACATATAGTTTTTCTGGGGCATCTCTTAAGCTTTTAGGATTGTTAATAATTAATGTTTTAGATTCTAAATGTTCTAGTAAATAGGTAGCTGTTATATAATTAATATTAAATGGAGGATCTTGCCTTATAAGCAATACGTTTATTGATGATAAATTAATTAATTTTTTTTTTTCCTTTTTCAAAAGCATATTTTTCTTTTTTTGTTATTTTTAAAGTACAGGCATTAGCAAAAACTTGGTTGTTTCTTAATGATAACTCATGTGGTTGATACATGAAGATTCTATGACCTCTTTTTTGAGCTTCTCTTGCAAGCATTAATGAGCTATCAGATTCTTGGTGCAGCTTTTCTAAGGGATCCATTTGGATTGCAATATCCAATTTTAACCCTCTTTTTTTTGTAATTTGCGTTGATATTTTTTTCTTCTTGGATCGTCTTTCATAATTACATGACTTATAACTTTGGTAACACCTTTTATATTATTTGCATGTTTCATGATTTTTTTTAGTTCTTTTTTATTTTTAGCAATACCTATTAAATATAAAGCTCCATTTACACATTCAAAATTATAATTAATAGATGATATGGATTTATCGGCTATAACTTTATATCTAATTTGTGTTTTAATTTTAACATCTGTAAGATAATTTACTATTCCTCCTTTTTCAGTAACATCTATTTCATTAATAACTTCTCTAACACCTAAGACTTTCCATGATAATTTAATAGCATCCATTCTGTGTTTTGATTTTTTTACACTTCCTGTTAGTAATACTCTTCCTTCAACCACTTCTATCTCAACATTCATAAACATATTTATATTATGATTAAGAAATTCTTTATTTATTGCAGCATCAATCATTCCATCACTAATAGCTTCTTTAATACCTTTTTCTTTTAAACTAGAAGAAGTGACGTTAATAGCTGCACAACCGCATAAAGATATAAAAAAAATAATTGGTAAAATAAGTTTTAATAATTTGGATTTCATATTCATTGCATTATTTAACAAATTTTATTACTTGTGAATAAAAAAATTTTTTAGGTTTTTTATAAATAATTGATAAAAGAGTTGCAAGATTTTTTGTGCTAATTTTACCTTGCGCAAATGAAAAAATTTTTTCTAAATTTTGATTTTCTGTATTGTTTACAATATTTTTAGAATCTTCTTTATAAGGTTTATCTATAATAATAGTTATTTCACCTTTCATATTTTTTTCAGATTTTATATCTGAGCAAACTTTGCTAATTTTTCCTCTATAGGCTGTTTCGTAATATTTAGTTATTTCTCTTAATATAGCACACTTTCTATCTCCAAGAATTAATAACATAGACTCCAAAGTTTTTTGCAATCTTTTAGGACTTTCAAAAAAAATTAATAATGTATTTATTTTTAATAAGCTTTTTAAAGTATTAATTTTTTTATTTTCTTTTGCCGGTAAAAAACCAACAAAGTAAAAATTTTCACTTACTATACCTGAACTAACTAATGATGCAGTAACCGCACTTGGACCTGGAACAGGAACTACTGACAAATTTTCTTCAATAGCCATTGAAACTAATTTATACCCTGGATCTGATATAAGAGGCGTTCCAGCATCACTAACTAATGCAATTGATTTTCCTTTTTTAATTTTATCAATTAAAAATGTTAGTTTTTGTTGAGGCGAATGTTCGTGTAAAGAAAATAATTTTTTTGAATTTATTTGATATGAAGATAATAATTTTTTTGTAACACGCGTATCTTCACAAGCAATTATATCGCAATTTTTTAAAATGGATAAAGCTCTGATAGTTATATCTTTTAAATTACCAATTGGAGTTGAAACAATATATAATTGTGGAGATAATAAAATGTTGTCTATTTTTAACATTAAATTAAATATAGAAAATATGTTTGTAAAAAAAGTCTTTAATAAATTATACCTTAAACTAATTTTTTTCTCTTTAGTATTTTTTTTAAGCATTAATCAATTAGCCATATCAGCCGTACTGACAGAAGATGAAATTAAATATATCGAATCACAAAACGAAAATCCTGATGATGAAGAAAGTTATATTAAATATGAGGATATAGAAAAAAAGAAAAAAAAATTAGATCCTTTTAAAATTTTTAAAAAGAAAAAAACAAGTAAAAAAGTCAAAAAAAAAGATAATTTTGTAAAAAAAGATTTAAAATTTTCAAATAACGAAATAAAAGTAGGAGTGTTGTTGCCACTATCTGGAAAATATTCCTATGTTGGAGAATCAATTTTAGATAGCATGCAATTAGTTGTTTCAGAAAATAAAAATTTAAATATTGAATTAATTATTAAAGATACAAAAGCTAACCCAGAGAGGGCAAAAAAAGAAGCAAGAAATTTGATTGAAAAAAATGTAGAAATTATATTAGGACCTTTTTTTTCATCCTCACTTGAATCAATTACTAATATTGCAAAATATAATAAAATTCCAATTATTTCATTTTCAAATGATTATAAAATTAAAGATCAAGGAATTTATTTAATGGGTTTTGAACCTGAAAAACAAATTAAAAGAGTTACAGAATATGTAATAAAAAGAAATTACAAAAGATACGCAGCATTATTACCGAATACAAATTACGGAAAAAGAATGCTTTATTCATACAGAAATATTTTAAAAAATTATCAAATCCCATTATCTAAAGTTGAATTGTATGATCCAAAAAAAAAGAAATTTGAAAAACATATTCAAAATTTAGTAGGTTTAGATGAAAGTCCAAAAATTGAAAAAGATCAAGAAACAGGGGAAAACCCTTTAGATGATTTTGATCCTGGTTTTGATGTATTGTTAGTAATAGAATCTGGTCCAGATTTAAAACATATTTCTGCTTTATTAACATATTATGGAGTAGACTTACCAAAGATTAAATTAATAGGAACTGGAGAGTGGTTAGAAAAAAATATAGGTTCTGAACCTGGTTTAGTTGGGGCATGGTTTGCTTCACCAAATCCAAAACTTTGGGATGACTTTGAAAAAAAATTTTTCAACATTTACAAATATAAACCTATAAGATTGTCATCGCTTGGCCACGATTCTATAATAGCTATTACTACTGTTTCTAAATTAAGAGAATCTCAAAAATTTTTGTATAAAGATTTTCAAAATAAATATGGTTTTACAGGCATAGATGGTAAATTTAGATTTTTACCAGATGGAACTGTTGAAAGAAATTTAGCTATTATAGAAATAAGAGATAAAAAATTTAAAATACAAAAACAAGCTAATAACAATTTTTTTTAATTTATTTATTTAGATAGGTTGTAAATTTTTTAAAAACTACAGCTCTATGACTTATTCTATTTTTGTGTTTAATTTTTAATTCTCCAAACGTTTTATTATATGAATTTGGAATAAATATAGGATCATAGCCAAATCCAAGATTCCCACGTGGTGGCCAAATAATTTCTCCAAAAATTTTACCTGTAAAAGTCTTTTCTTTTCGGTTATTCCAACATATTGCTAAAGCAGAAATATAATAAGCATTTACTTTTTTTTTAAAAATTAAATTATTTAATTTTTTCATTGCTATATCAAAATTTTTATTTTTTCCTGCCCACCGTGCTGAAAAAATTCCTGGTTTTCCATTTAATATTGGAATTACTAAACCCGAATCGTCAGCAATACTTGTTTTTTTTACTTTTTTATTTACATATCTTGCTTTAATTAAAGCATTTTCTTCAAACGTTTTTCCATTTTCTATTGGTTCGCTTAAATTAAAATCTTTTGCTGATAAAATTTTGAAACTTATTTTTTTTAAAAAAAAGGTCATTTCCTTAATTTTCCCAGGATTATGGCTAGCTATAACTATTGTTTCATTTTTTTTCATTTTTATTAGTGATATTGAAGTTTAGAAATATTATCTTACATAGCATTTAAATATTATTAAATTTTGATTATGGATAATCTAAAAAATAATACTACTAATATAAAAAACCAAACAAAAATTAAACAAGAAAAAGTTAAAAAAAAAGAAGTTTCTCAAGAAATAAATTTAAAATCTTTGCAAGATGAAATAAAAAAAATTAATGAAGAAAAACTTCGATATTTAGCTGAAATTGATAATTTAAGAAAAAGATTTGATAAAGAAAAAGAAGATATATTTAAATATTCAATAACTAATTTTGCTAATGAAATAATTTTGGTTGCAGATAATTTTGAAAGAGTAATAAACAGTATTTCTTCAATAACTGAAATAAATGAAAAATTAAAACCTTTAATTGATGGTATTCAATTAACTTTTAAAGATTTAATAACAACTCTTGATAAATTTAATATAAAAAAAATTGATGCACTAGGTAAAAAGTTTGATCCTAATTTTCATGAAGCTGTATTTGAAGATAATAAATCAAACAAACCTGAAGGAGAGGTAATAAAAGTTATACAATCAGGATATACTATTGACGAAAGGCTTTTAAGGCCTGCAAGTGTTGCAATATCTAAAGGAAAACAGGTTAAAAAAAATTAATTTTTTTTTATTGTAATACTCTTGTAGAAAGCTGGATTAACTATTATATAGTCACATATTATTATGAGGTTGAATAAAAAAAATGGGTAAAATTATTGGTATTGATTTAGGAACAACAAATTCATGTGTAGCTATAATGGATGGTAAGAATGCCAAAGTTATTGAAAATTCAGAAGGATCTAGAACAACGCCTTCTATGGTTGCATTTACTAAAGATAAGAATGAAAAATTAGTTGGACAATCTGCAAAAAGACAATCAGTTACAAACCCTGAAAACACTTTATTTGCTATCAAAAGGTTAATTGGTAGACGTATAGACGATAAAGAAGTAGAAAAAGATAAAGATTTAGTTCCATATAAAATAGTTTCAGGTGACAATGGAGACGCTTGGGTCGAAGCACAAGGAAAAAAATATGCACCATCACAAATTAGTGCGTTTATTCTACAAAAAATGAAAGAAACAGCAGAAAAATATTTAGGGCAAGAAGTAAAGGAAGCAGTTATTACAGTTCCAGCTTATTTTAATGATTCACAAAGACAAGCAACAAAAAACGCAGGAAAAATCGCAGGATTAGAAGTCAAAAGAATTATAAACGAGCCAACAGCTGCAGCCTTAGCGTACGGTTTAGATAATAAAGAAACTGGTACCATAGCAGTTTTTGATCTTGGTGGAGGAACTTTCGATGTTTCCATTTTAGAACTTGTAGATGGAGTTTTTGAAGTCAAATCAACTTCAGGAGATACTTTCTTGGGAGGAGAAGACTTTGATAACAGAATTATAGATTATTTATCTGATGAATTTAAAAAAGATAATGGAGTAGATTTAAGAGAAGATCCGCTTGCTAAACAAAGATTAAAAGAAGGTGCTGAAAAAGCTAAAATAGAACTTTCAAGTTCAGCTCAAACTGAAATAAATTTACCTTTTATTACAGCTGATAAAACAGGACCAAAACATTTAAATATAACTT
>CAYNCC010000046.1:0-7966 GCA_964396035.1 uncultured Alphaproteobacteria bacterium | reverse complement strand
GTAAGTTTTAAATTTATGAAAAGGGATCTACTACTTGCCATTTCTCTTTCTTCGTTTTCGTTAGATGCGACAATAGCACAATCTGTTAAATCAAAAGATTCATTCAATGCAAAAGGTATAGCCTTATTTTCATCTGTTAAAGTAAAAGAGGTTTCTGAGCCACTTGGACTTGTGCCTGTGGTCACTCTTATTTTTGCACCTATTCTTGTTTTTGGTGGTTCTATTACAGGGATATAAGTTTGAAAAGTTTCAAACCTGTAATTTTCACTCGCAAAGGTATTTGTTCCACCCACTCGTATGACCCCATCACCAGTAACAGTTGGTGCGGTGGTAACAGAGATGGTGTAAGAGTGCGTATCTATATTTGCAATAGAGGTATGTACTTTGTTAATTTCCTCCAACGGAATACCATGCAACATATACAATTCAACAACTGATCCATCTGCATGAGATGTTGATGCTCCGCTAGTATCACCAAATCCAACTGTTCCTCTACCCGATATTGTGAATGTGGTGCCACTTAAAGTTCCACCAAACATCTCACCATTAATTTTTAATCGAATTGAACCAGAGCTAGGAACATGAGTTGATCCAGATGTAAATCCTGCTGAAGATTTTAAAACAAGTGTGAGAGATGCTGCACTTATGGAACCTTCAAGGGTTGTTGTCACCCCAGACCTGACACCAGATATACGAACATTGTTTGAGGTGCTATACATTCCATGATGCTGATGAAAAATCTTTACGTTAGTATTACTGTTTCTAAGTTCTACTGGATTTGCATTAAAAAGTTTTTTACCATAAGCACTTTTTGAATTGTCCTCTAATGCATAGAGTTCACCTAAAAATTTATTTCTTAGTGAAACCACGGCAGGGTTGCCACCATCAACTGCTTTGTCTGTAAAACTCGCACGAAATAAACGCATCTTCGTGTGTAGGTCAAAATTTCCACCTCGTGAGTTATCGTTGCCTGGCAAAAATACATCAGACAACGATGGGTGTTTGGTTTCTCCAATACTTTCCTTACCTGTTTTTAATATGTACGCATCACCTCTGGAGTAAACCCTTATCGCATATTTTTTTCCACCACTTAAATAAACTGGTGATGGAAAGGTAAGTCTCGTTGCGGTTTTCCCTGTTTCATCATTATTCACTTGTTCTGGGGATAAAGTGACTAAAGAATAAGGAATCTCAATTTTAGTAGGCAATCCTTTTTCCATTGCGACTATTGAAACTGCAACTGGATCTGTTTTAGATCTAGTTTGAAAATATAAATCTATACTTGTAGCAAAAAATCCTGTAGTCTCTGTGACAAAAAAACTTTGATAAAATGCCTCTTGTGGTTGTGTTGCTGGAGGTTGAATTTTACTAGGAGAGGTTCTCTCATATTCGCCAGGCGAAGCAGTCTTATATTGAGGATTTACTTTTAATGCTAGGATGCCTAAACTATATAAAGCCGTTCGTAACTCTGCATCGCTCAATGCAGCTGCTCGAGCATCTGAAATACCTATATTAAAAGGAACCATAGCCCCAGCGCTAATCCTCTGAGCCTGTAATATTCCCTTATTAATATAATTAATTATTAATCTATAATTAGCGCCTGATTCTGGGATTTGATTAAATATTGTATAACCACTGTCAGGAAAGGCACTCCGACCATTAGCAAGTCTAAAACCATATGAGGTTTTGTGATTTTCGTATTTATCCTCTATATCATTGTCATAAGTAATTATAGGTTTTTTGGTGGTTATGGTATGTTCAGTAGTAACATTTTGAGTTCCAGTTGCGTTGTAAATTCTTTTAGCTTGAGAAAATACAAGTAACTTGTTATTGTCTGTATTTGATGTCAAAAGAAATTCTACCTCACCAGTTTCAAATTTAGGAACTGCTGAGTTTTGTTTTCCTCTATGATCTGGTATTAAAAAGAAACCTTTGAGTTCACCTTTATCATTTGTTTTTAATGCTATACCCTCATTTGGTTGCTCTCTGCCTGGCACTATGTCCAGTGAATCACCTATGTCAACATCGGTATTTGAGAATGGTGTGAAATTTTCTGGATTGAAAGCAAACTGTTCTTCTAATGGCCCACTGAATCTATCAACCTTTTGACCACCAAAAAATACAAAATGTTTGGTATTTGGTTTTAGTCCTATTGCAGTAAACTTGATTCCTTTTGGGCGACAAAATTTAACACTTCTAGTTACGGTATTTCTTGTTGTTCCCCCATCTACATCTTCATAAGCAATTTCCTTTATATCAACGGTTCTTGTCTCTTTCTTTTGTATGTCAAACGCTACAAGATTCTGAGTACCAGTTCCTCCACCACCTGGCCCATATACAAGATTGATTCCTGTTATTGCATTGTACTGATTCCCTTGTGTATAAGAATGAAACTTCCAATTTCCGTATGTCTCGGTATAAGTCTGACCGTCATTATCTGTTACCGCCTCATCATATTCGGCTGTATCATAATATGTGGTTTGTTTTATCTCGTCAACCTCGAACCATTCGTCCTCTGATGGATCTAGTTCCGTTATTTTACCAGCATATTTAAGATTTGAGTTTCCTCCATTCTTGGGTGGACTTGTATCTATAATATCATATTCATTGTTAATAATTGTTTCATTGGTATATGGTAATGTGACCAGTTTACCAGTTTGTTGGAATCCCGCAGCTGCTTGTTCACTTGTTGACCTTAGACTTAAAACCAACTCTGCCGCTTTATCAACAGTTCTAGGTCTAAGTTCTCTTGCGGTTGAATCCATTGCAACATTATAATCTTGATGTCTCTGATCTCCAATTTTATGTCCTGTAAAATTATCAATTACAAATCCAGATTTGAATCTACTTAAACCATTTTGATCAAATATTTCTTTAGATAGAGTTTCGGATTCAAGTAAATTTAATGATGTATAATATTCTAAATTACTTATTCTTCTCTCTAACTTACCAATGTCATTCATCGTATATCGTAAGTGATTCTCATATCTTATCTTAACATCCTCTGCCTTGAATGTATATGCTGGTAAAAAGAACTCTGCAATTTTAAGTGAGTTTGGTAATGGTGCTGGAAAAACTGGATTTTCATTTGGTTCACCCTCAATTATTTGAAATTCACCTTCATAATCCATAAAAAGACAAGCAATCTTTGGTAAAAAGAACTCAAAGTCCATAGTGACATCACTGTTTGGTTTTGGTGTATCAATCACCACTGAACCAGTTCCGTCATATTGTCTAGAAGCATGATCAAAAGAATGTGCTGTTACCTGATCTACAACTGTAATAAGTTCAGACGTTCCAGCAATATTTTCCACCGTTGGTCTAAAATCTATAGAGTCAGCCAGAGGAAACTCTGACGCTGGTGCTGGGTCATCGGGATCAATCGTGGTTGCAATAAATACTGGTATATCCTCGTATTTCATTATTCCAGCAACAGAGTTGTAAGAATCCACTGAGAAAAAATTACCAGCACCATGAGAGAAAAAATCATAAACAACCAACAGTCTACCTGTTGGAGTCGGTCTACCTTCTTTTCTTGTTAATTTTGCAATATCATAGTAATTATTTCTTTGACCATCATCAAATCTAAAGTCCTGAGTTACTATCTTACTTCCAGCAGTAACTCCATCAGTATCGATAACTGCGGTTGCACCACTGAACTCACCCTGTATTGTTTCTCCTGCTTGAAAGTCTGGAGCACCCTCTCCAAAAGTCAGTGTATATTCTAAAGGACTACCTGTTGTAATCAATCGTCCTCTAGCACCAGAGGTCACACCCCTGATTCTTTCTCCACGCACAAACGAACCTGTGACCGAACTAATCGTAAGTGAAGGTGCAGTCGCATCTGAAGATGAATCCTCAGAATCATAAACTGCTTGTATACCAAAAACATCGGTTCTTCCTAAAGATATATCTTTGTCCGTTGCTCTAGTTCCATAAGCTCCATCCGCATCACTTGCTAAAACTTTTAATTGTTTTGATAAGTTTGTTGTTTTAATCGCAGAAGCAACATTTGTTTTTTTAATCGTTGCAAGGAGTTTAACTTTTGCAGCAGAACCTAAAATTGTATTGTCTGTGATTGTTAATGTGGAAGTATTATGTCCAGAGGTATTTCCAGAGATTGATACGATATCACCCTGAGATCCAGTTCCACCACCAGCGGTGAGTATTGACATTGAGAAATCTTTTTCTGCAAAGTCAACAAATGTCTCTCCTGACCCAGCTGAGAATGAAACAACACCAGACGCACTTGTTGTACCAACAAATTGTCTCCTCAATGTCATGTCTGTATCAGAAGTCTCGTTATTATCTTCTGTTAATAAAGTTTTTATTGTGTCTTTCGGTAGTTTAAAAATAGACTGTAATTTTTCTGGTTGTTGTAATCTAGCACCTGTTAATCTATTTAATTGTAATCTACCTTCACCACCCTCAACTCCATCCTCTAGTTGGATGTTAATATTTTGATCTGATGATGTTTGTTCATCGGTGAAAAAGGATTGATCTGAAGGATCTAAAACATCTAAAACTATATCAGCTGTAAAATCTTGTCCACTGTCAGTCTCTTGCATATGTACAGCTCTAGCATCACTGAGTTTATAATTTTGAATATCTGCTATTGTTAAATCTGTGTTACTAGAATTTTCTACGATTAAATCACTTTCAGCACCATCAGATACTTTTATCTTTTCTCCTGACTGAAAATTTCCGATCACATTTGTCAAGAAAATAAACGTGGTTGTTCCAGTGGTAAAAGAATTATCAGGAAAACTGGTAGTATCGTTAAAAATGAAACCTGTTGCACCAGAGTCAACCCCTGTAACTTGAACACCACCTGATGAAAAGTTCGCCGTTACTATAGGACTTGGAAAATCACTCATATTTAATCGTACAAAAGTGCGAACATCGAAAGCAAACACTCTGTAGATACTGGTGGTATTAGAACTAGACGCACCAGCTGTATCTCCACTAGATTCATGTTCAAATGATCTAGCTCTAAACACACCGATAGGATTATTCCCATCAGCAATTGTCCCTCTGGACGATTGTTTATTATCCAACAATAATATTGACCTGTAAGGTGTTGTCTCGTTACTAATATCTCCTATATCTGGAGTTCCAAAAACATTTTCAACTCTAAAAAAGTTTCCGATCTCAGCACTGACTGTGAGATCATCCATTGTTTTAACACTTCTTGCTTTAAGTAAATCTTTTCTTACTAGTCCTAAAGTTTCTTGTCTAAATCCGTTTATATAAGCGATGCCTGGCTGTATTTTAACAGTTACGAAATCATCTTGTGCATTTACAGATTCATCAGTTGATTTTCCTGCCTCATATTCACCCAAAAATAATTCTTTACCTCTAAAATTATCTACGGTTTCTTTTATATCAATTTTAAATGGTTTGACGGTATAATTACCAGACTCCTCATAAGTTCTATCTGCGAGTGCTCTTCCCAATAAAGAGTATTCTGTCTCTTTTGCTTTTGTTATGACCTCACCATCAACAATTCTCATTATCTCTGAAAAATTACCATCATTTGAACTATCTAAATCTTTGAAAGTTAGAGTTAGATTTATCTTTAATCTATGAGCCCCTTTGGCTGCAAAATTACTTGTACCTGTTGCATTATCAAGTAATGTTGTGTCTGATTCTGGTGTTATAATTTCCTCTGTTATTTGAAAACCAACTCTTGCGTTTGGTCTAGGATTATCATATCCTAAAACCACTGTTTGCGTATCATTTTTTACAAACTGTCCTTTTATGAAATAAACACCAGCATTAACCTTGACCGAAGATCCGTAATGAGTTGCTGTATCAAGCGGGTTTGTTGGACTAACCACATTTAGTGATGAGACTCCAGCACCATAACTTGTTATATGTGTTATCGGAATATCTGCTGATAAAGTTTCTCCGTCTTGAAAGAAAATATTAAAAACACCACTGGTAGGATCTGCATCACCACTGTTACCAGATGAAACATAATTCACATATAATATTGGTTCATCTGCTTGTTCACCAGATAAAGAGAATCCGATGACTTCAGCGGTAACACCACTCGTTTGACCAGTTATTGTTACTGGATTATCTGGGTTATAAAATTGAGCAACATTTATTGGTTCTCCACCAAAAGTTCCAGAAAGTCTTACTGCTTGATATTTGTTGTCATAAATTTGGTGGCCTGGAATGACCATTGCACCATCAGCAAACGTGTGTTTACCTTGTTGTTCAATTTGATTTTGTAAGATGGATTGGAGTTGCGTTAACTCTCTAGCCTGTAATGCAAAGCCTGGTCGAAATAAAATTCGATGAAAATTATCATCCTCATCAAAATCATCATAATATGGTGCGGTGTTTAAATTTGTATTAATTGGCATTTTTTAGAACTCAATGATTACTTTTATATCCTCTGTTTGGTCGGAGGATCTTGAAATTGGTTTACGATTTTCTAAGTATATAATGTTTCCACTATCAGGTTGTAACTCTGGGTTTGCATATCCAGAGGTTAATGTTAAAGTGTTATTATTTGCGAGGGTTACTGTTTCAGAACTTTCACTCGATGGTGTTCCTGTTGCAGATGAGGTTGCACCAGTGATTACGTTTGCACCACTGAATAAGGTAAAATCACCTGTGGAACTATTTGTTCCAAAATCACCAAATCTTTCTTGTTGAAAATAAAGTAATCCTCTCGTACTGTCATACTCAACAACTTTACCAGTTGCACCAGTTGTTGCTTGAGTAATCTTCTCGTCAGCCTCAAAGGTTCCACTTGTCGATGCAAACTTAACGACAAAGGTTTGTCTTGCGGTGCTTGCACTTGCAACAGTTGATGTTCCATAAGTTGTTGGATCAATCACGATTCCTATTTGTCTAAAATCATTTGCAACGGTGAGGTCATCGTTTTCATCTTGGGTTAGTGTAGTTGCTGTCATGACGTAATGTCCACCTAACTCTACGATTGCACTGTTACCATGTCCACCTTTGGGACTAATAATTGGTGTTACTGCACCACCAGAACCAGAACCAATACTAGCAGAACTTGATAGTCCAGTGTCAGAAAACACATTATCAAGTTTTACTGACCCAAAAGTGTAAAGAGCTCCACCGTCATGAATCGTTGTGTCTGTTCCTGCTGTCAAACCGAAAGATTGTAACGCACCACCACTTACGGTGATTCTTACAATCGCACCAGATGATGTGCCTGCGCTGGTTCCATCACCTTGAATCGGTGAATAGTATGTACCGTCTGTATAACCAGAACCAGCAGTTACGTCAAGAGATTCTATCTTTCCATCTGTTGCAGCTGCGGTTACGGTTGAGTCATCAGATACAGGCATAAAATCTGTTGTAAGATATTTTGCCGATTCTGAGGAAGTGATTGAATACATATATTTTAAAACATAACCACCCAATGCAAAGGGTGATGTTGATTCAGAGGTGGGTTCTGCACCAGAGTATGCGGTTCCACCGTTGTTGTCTAATACTTTGTAAACTCTGTTATCAGAAGTTCTGAAGTAAAATGTAGAGTCATAGATATTTGATGCACCAGATGTTGTGGTGTTTGATGCACTGATATCGTGTCTGTACATATCAAAAGTCGTTGAGTTTGACCAGTTTCTTCTGGGAAGTGCGTATGTGACATCTGTTGATGCAATCTTCTTTGCAGCTAACATGGAGTCCCACGCATAAAATTCTGTTTCTCCAATCGCATCAGCAGGAGTGGGAGGAGCACTATCACTCCCACCAGTTGTCGCAGTTGTGTATGCGGTTGCTTTACCGATAAACAAATAGTAAGTAGTGCTAGATGCTTCGGTAAAAGACTCAAAAAACTGGTTTGAGTTGTGTTGTCTAAATTTTTCTGTGATGATTGCCGACATTTTTGTACCTTCTTTTATTTATACAAGTTATGCAGTAATTCCTGTTGCACCTTCACAATCTATGTTATCGCCTGCATTTGTTGATGAGCTAT
>CAYNCC010000045.1:0-8286 GCA_964396035.1 uncultured Alphaproteobacteria bacterium | reverse complement strand
CACATATTTTCCTCAACTTGTACTAGCAATTGTCTTTAATTTTAGTGTTTTAATTTCCTGGACAGCTGCTAAAGAAATATTTGATTATCAATGTTTATTATTATATCTAGCATGTATTTTCTGGACTTTAGGATATGACACAATTTACGCATATCAAGATAAAGAAGATGATAAAAAGATTGGTATTAAATCATTAGCAATATACTTAGAAAAAAATATTAAACTTTGGGTAACATTATTTTATTTAATATTTGTTTCAATTTTTTCTTTTCTAGCAAAATTAAATAATGTCAATCTGCTTTTTTTTATTATTTTCATATTATTTTCTTTTAAAATTTTGTTTGAACTTTTTAAGTTTAAAGAATTAAAACCTAAAAATTGCATAAAAATATTTCATATGAATTCTTGGTATGGTTTTTTTATAACAATTGGACTATTTTTTAACTATATATAATATTTAAATAACTAAAATATGAATAAAAATCTAATAAAAGAAAAAGCAGATTTTTTAATCAAAAAATCAAAAAAATTAGGAGCTGATAATATTGACGTTGTATATGTTGAAAATACAAATATAGATATAGGTTGTAGACTAAAAAAGATTGAAAAACTAGAAAGATCAGAAAGTAGTGATTTAGGTCTTAGGTATATAAAAAATAAAAAACAAGTTATTGTTTCCTCTAATGATTTAAATAAAAAAAGTCTTGAAGAACTTGTTGATAAAGCCTCAAAAATGGTTGATGCTGTTCCAAAAGATCCTTACTGCCAAATAGCAAAAAAAAAAGATATAATAAAAAAAATACCAAATCTACAAATTTCAGATTCTAAAGAACCATCAATTAAGTCACTAAAGGATAAGGTTGTTGAAGCCGAGAATGCTGGTTTAAATGTTAAAGGAGTAACAAACTCTGAAGGAGCTGAAATAGGATGGAATAAATCAAAAATACATTTATTTAATAGTAATGGTTTAGATGTAAATTATCAGTCTTCAAATTACAGTATTTATACAATCTTAATTGCAGGCAAAGGAACTTCTATGGAAAGAGAATATGAATTTGCTAGTAGTATTTTCGAAAAAGATTTAACAAAACCAAATATCATAGGAAAAAAAGCAGGTGAACTTGCTGTAAAAAAACTAAATCCAAGAAAAATAAAAACTTCTAAAATACCTGTTATTTTTTCACCCAGAGTCGCAAATAGTTTTTTAAAACACCTTGCAAGTTCAATAAATGGAAATTCTATTGCTAGAGGAACAAGTTTTTTAAAAAAAAAATTAAATAAAAGAATATTTTCATCTGAAATTAATATTACTGATGATCCTTTAAAAAAAAAAGGTCTGCAATCAAAACCCTTCGATGGAGAGGGTTTGCCAACTAAAAAAATGCAAATAGTAAAAAATGGGAAACTAAAATCATGGTTTTTAGACCTATCTACAGCTAATCAATTAAAACTTAAATCAACTGCTCATGCTAACAGAAGCATTTCAAGTCCTCCTTCTCCCAATCCTACTAATCTTTACTTTGAACCAGGTAATATTTCTCCAAAAAATTTAATTGGTAATATTAAAAAAGGTATCTATTTAACAGAATTAATGGGTTCAAGTGTTAATTTAATAAACGGTGATTATAGTAGAGGAGGTTCTGGATTCTTAATAGATAAGGGTGAAATCATATATCCAATTAATGAAATTACAATCGCAGATAACCTCAATGAAATTTTCAAAAAAATAATTTTAGCAAATGACTTAGAATTTAAACAAGGTTTAAATTCACCGACTATACTTGTACAAGATATGACAGTTGCTGGATAAATTAATAAATGGAAAATAAAAGCGAAAAAAGCATAAAGCTTGTAAAAAGATTAATTAGAGAACATGTTAGGCCGTATTTTAGCAAATTATTTCTTGCAGCAATATGCATGGCTATTGTTGCTGCGGCTACTGCAACGAATGCATGGTTAATGCAACCAGTTCTAGATGAAGTTTTTCTAAATAAAAATGCACAATTGCTACTTTTAGTTCCATTTGCTGTCATGGCTATAGCTATTGTTAAAGGTGTGGCTTCCTATGGAGAATCTATCTTTATGGAATACTCAGGTGAAAAAATTATTTCAGATGTTCGCTATAGATTATTTTCACATTTAATGAATGCTGATTTAAATTTTTTTCACAAAAATTCTTCTGGAAAATTAATATCTAGATTTACTTTTGATGTTGGCTTATTAAGAGCTTCGGTATCTACAGCCCTTACAGGAATTGCTAAAGACTCAATGACATTAATTTTTTTACTTGCTTTAATGTTTTATCAAGATTGGTTTTTAGCTATTATTGCTTTTTTTGTATTTCCTGCAGCTGTTCTACCAATACTTTATATAGGAAGAAGAATACGAAAAATTTCTACATCCACACAAAGTGAAATTGGATCATTTGCTAGTTTATTAAGTCAAATATTTCAAAGTGCAAGATATGTTAAAGCATACACAATGCAAAAATATGAAAAGAAAAGAGCTAAAAAAATTGTAGAAGATTTATTTAATTTAATTTATAAATCAGTAAGAATTCGTTCAAGAACCAGACCAATACTTGAATCGCTAGGAGGAATTGCAATTGCCTTAGTTATTTTTTATGGAGGTTCAAAAGTTATAAGTGGAGCTACAACTCCTGGAACGTTCTTTTCATTTATAACTGCATTATTAATGGCTTATCAACCATTAAAAAGACTAGCAAATTTTAATGTAAACATTCAAGATGGATTAGCTGCAGCAGATCGAATTTTTAAATTACTTGATCAAAAACCAGAAATTACTGATTCAGTAAATGCAAAAAAATATTTTCATAAAAAGGGAGAGATAGAATTTAAAAAAGTTAAATTCTCATATGGTTCAAAAAGTTCCCATGCACTAAATACAATTAATTTAAAAATTCCTGGAGGAAAAACTGTAGCATTAGTTGGCAAAACAGGTGCTGGAAAATCTACTATTTTAAATTTAATACCTAGATTTTATGATATAAATAATGGTGAAATTATAATTGATAAAAAGAATATAAAAAATTATAAAATTCAGAGTTTAAGAAAGAAAATTGCTCTAGTTAGTCAGGAAGTAACTCTATTTGATGATACTATTAGATCAAATATTGCCTATGGAAATCCTAATTGTACCGAAAAACAATTATTAGATGCAGCAAAAAAGGCTGATGCTCATGAATTTATTACATCTTTTAATAATGGATATGAATCATTAGTTGGAGAGCAAGGTATACAATTATCTGGTGGACAAAGACAAAAAATTGCTATAGCAAGAGCTATTCTAAAAGATGCTCCAATTTTATTGTTAGATGAAGCTACGTCATCATTAGATACAAATTCTGAAAAAGATATACAAAAAAGTCTTAAAAAATTAATGAAAAATAAAACAACTTTAGTAATTGCTCATAGACTCTCAACAATTCTTGATGCGGATTTAATATATGTTATTGATAATGGAATTGTTCTAGAAAAAGGTAATCATAAAACTTTAATGAAAAACAAAGGATTATATTCCAAACTATATAAACTTCAATTTGCAAGCCAAAAAAATTCAACAAATAAAATTGTAAATTTAAAAGATTATAAAAATAAAAAAATTTAGTTTAAACGGGTGTTAAGCTATAAACAAATTCTTAGAACAAAATTTATGTATAGTATTTTATGCTGGATTGCATCGAAATATATTAAATTTGTTTCAAAAACTTTAAAATGGTCATATTTAAATAAAAATTATCCTGAAACTTTATGGAAAAAAAATGAAAATTTTATTTTGTGTTTTTGGCATGGAAGATTATTAATGATGCCTATTTCATGGCAAAAGAAAAAAAAAATTAATATGTTAATATGTGAACATCCAGATGGGCAATTAATTTCAAAAACTGTAAAATATTTTGGAATAGACACGATATCAGGATCTTCATCAAAGGGCAGTTTAAAAGCTATTAGAAATATTTTAAAATCCTTAAAATCTGGGCAATCTGTAGGTATTACTCCGGATGGGCCTAGAGGGCCAAAAATGAAAATAAATTCAGCAATTATTAAAATTGCAAGTTTAACAGGTTATAAAATATTACCTTTGTCATGTTCTGTAAGAAATAAATTTTTTTTAAATAGTTGGGATCGTTTTTTAATAGCATTGCCTTTTGGAAAAGGATCATTTGTTTGGGGAAAGCCAATTAAAATTAAGAGAAAAATCACTCAAAAAGAAGATTTAAAATTTACTAATAAATTAGAAAATGAATTAAATAAATTAACAAAACAAGCTGATAAATTAGTCATTTAATAAAAAAATAAATTGTTACAGAAATTTTTAATTTTTTTTAGATTTAGTTATCCAATCTTTTGGAGAAAAAATAGTAATATTTTACATAAATTAATTATTTTGGTTTTGATACAATTTTGGGTTTTATTTTTTTTAATTTCTTCAATACAAAAAAGAATACAAAAAAGAAATAAAATTGGTGTGCCTGTAATTTGTATCGGAAATTTAGTTGCTGGTGGGTCTGGAAAAACACCAATGGTATTGCATTTATTAAAATTATTAAAAAAAAAAGGTCTTAACATACAGGTAGTTTCAAGAGGTTACGGTGGAAATTTGAAAGGTCCTATAAAGGTTGAAAAGGAAAAACATACATTTGATCAAGTTGGTGATGAAGCTTTACTAATTGCAAAAGAAAATAATATTTGGATTTCTAAAAATAAGTACGCTGGTGTTTTTGCTGCAACATTAAATGGTGCAGATTTAATTATTTTAGATGATGGTCTTCAAAACAATTCTATAAAAAAAGATTTGAACATAGTTGTTGTTGATGGTGAATTTGGATTTGGTAATGGTTTAATTTTACCTGCTGGTCCGTTAAGAGAACCATATAAGCAAAGATTAAAAAAATCAGATATTCTAATCTTATTAAATAATGATAAATATAATATTCAAAAAAAAATTAATAAATATATACCTATTATTAAAGGTAAAAGTTTCATAAAAAATTATAAAAATCTAATTAAAAAAAAATTAGTAGTTTTTTCAGGAATAGGAAGACCTGAAAAATTTTTAAATTCTCTAAAAAAGAAGAATTTAAATATATTAAAATTCTTTCCTTTTCCAGATCATTACGCTTATTCTAAAAATGATTTAAATAAAATTATAAATTATTCAAAAAATAACAACGCTATACCCGTTACTACATTAAAGGATAAACAAAGAATTAACCGTGATTTAAGAAAAAAAATATACTTTGTAGATTTAGAAATTAAATTAGAAAAAACAGATGTATTAAGTAAAAAATTAAAATTAAAAAATTGTATAAAATAAAAAAAAAAATTATTTATATTTTTGAAGGTTTATTACTTTTCTTAGTTTTTATTCTTCTTAAATTATTACCTGTCAATTTTTCTTCTAAATTAATGGGTTTTATTTCAATGTTAATAGGACCAAATCTTGGCGTATCAAAAAAAGCCTATAATAATATTAAAAGTGTATTTCCTAAAAAAAATGATAAAGAAGTAAATAAAATAATAAGAGAAATGTGGAATAATCTGGGCAGGGTTATTGGAGAATATCCACATTTAAATAAACTTTTACCAAAAAAAAGAAATAGTAAAATCTTTATAAAGGGAAAAAAGAATTTATTTCTAGTAAAAAAAAATAATATTCCAGCAATTTTTTTTTCTGCGCACCTAGCTAATTGGGAAATAGCGCCAATGATAGCAATTAAAAATGGAATTAAAGTTTTAACTATTTATAGAAAGCCAAATAATCCTTATGTTAGTTTTTTGTTAAGCTATATCAGATCAAACGTTCCTCTAGCGCCGAAAGGACCATCTGGAGCAAAACAATTAATTAAAGCTTTAAGAAATGGCACAAGCATAGGACTGATTGTTGATCAAAAAATGAATGATGGAATTAGAGTTAATTTTTTTAATAAACCAGCTATGACCGCACCGGCTTTAGCACAATTGGCTCTAAAAATAAAATCAATAATAATTCCAGTTCAAATAGAAAGATTAAATGGTGTAAATTTTCAAGTTACTTTTCACAAACCTCTGAAAATTATTAAAAATAAAAAATTTAAAACTACAAAACAAATTATGACTGAGGTAAATCTAATAATTGAAAAATGGATTAAAAAAAGACCTAGCCAGTGGTTTTGGCTTCATAAGAGATGGTAATAATCTAGAATTTTGGTTGATTTTCAAATATTTTAACAGGATCAACGGCTATATTAAAAACATTTACTCTCCAATCAAGATGCGGGCCTGTTGATCTGCCAGTAGAACCGACCTCTGCTATCACTTCTCCTTTTTTAATTTTATCTCCTTTTTTTACGTAAGTCTTATGCAAATGAGAATAAATTGAATTTAAACCCAAACCATGATTCAAAATTATCATTTTTCCGTTAAAAAAGGTATCTTCAAAAACAAAAATTACCTCAGCATCTGTAGGAGCAATAATTTTTGTACCTAATGGTGCAGCAATATCTATTCCATAATGAGGTCTTCTTGGTTTGCCATTCAGCACCCTCTGATTTCCATATTCTCCTGTAATAATTCCTTTAACTGGCCAAATAAAACCTTTTTTATAAAGAGTATCATTTAAAAAAAAATTTTTTGATTTTGAAATTAATTTTGATTCTTCTTTAATTCTTTTTAATTCAGTATCGTTGGGGGTAACTTTATTCTTTGGCAAACCATCAATTCTTTGAATTTTATAATTTCTTGTAATAATTTTTATTTAGTGTTGTTCTTTTTTTTTTTTTGTAATAACAGTAAGAATATTGTTCTTTTTTTCTTCGCGTTTTATTCCTAAAATAAAGTCTCCTTGTTTATTTACAAAAATTTTTTGGTTATTAAAAAGTATTTTATTTTTTGGATCTGTTTTACCAAATAATAACCCACCTTGGATAAAATTTCCCTGTAATTCTAAAGAATTGGATAAAACTTCTTGTTTTGATGGATTTATAAAATAAAGAAAAATAAAATAAAAAAGAAAAAAGAATTTGAATATTTTATTTTTTTTTATTAATTGCTTTAATTTTTCCATCATAGAAATTTATTGAAATAATTGTATTATTTTTAATATTTGCTGAGTTAGTAATAAAAGAATTATCTTTGGCATTTTTTAAATAAACATAACCTCTTTTAAGAGTATTAATATGAGAACCAATATTAAATTTTGTTTTTATATGGTTTAAATTTTCTTTAATTCTATTAAAAAATCTAAGATCACAATTATTAAATCTTTTTTTTATTTTTTCAAAATTTTCATATTTTAAGGTAAAAGTAACATTGTATTTAGGTATCTTATTAAAAAATGAGATTAAATTCTTTTTTTTTTCTTTGAAATAAAATTCGTTATTTTTTTTAAATCTTAAAAAATTACTTTGTAATGTTAACATTAATTGTTTCATCTCTGGGACAACTAATTTTGCTGCATGAGATGGAGTTGCAACAGTAATATCTGCAACATAATCTATTAAATTAATATCTGGTTCATGACCTATTGCTGAAATTATAGGAATATTTGATTTAAAAACTCCTTCTACAATTTTTTCGTCATTAAAACACCATAAATCTTCAATACTACCGCCACCTCTTGCGATAATAATAACATCTGGTTTATTAGAATTTCCTTTTTCATTAAAAAAATTAATTGCATTTACTATATCTCTAACAGCTTTATCTCCTTGAACAGTGGCAGGGAAAAGTTTAATCCTTCTTGAAAATCTCTCGTAAATTATTCTTTTCATATCTTCGATAACTGAACCAGATGGAGAAGTTATAATGCCTATAGTATTTGGTATAAAAGGAATATTTTTTTTATATTTTTGATCAAACCATCCTAATTTTTCAAACTTTACTCTTAATTCTTCTTTAATTTTAAGAAGTTGCCCTTCTCCTTTAACAGAAATAGAGTCAACGTCTATCTGAAACTTGGAATCTCTTCTTGTATATGCAGTTATCTTACCGGTGCAAATAACTTCTAAACCGTCTTTGGGTAATAATTTTAAGTATGGAATCTTATTTCTTTTAATAATTGCGCTAATTACATTCTCATCATCTTTAAGAGTAAAATAAATTTCAGGATATTTATCTCCAGTTTCCCCAGAAATTTCTCCTTTTATTTTTACATAGCTATACTTATCTTCAAGTAAATCGGTAATTTCCTTAGTAATCTCAGATACGCTGAATACTGGAATATTATCATTGTCTAATTTATCTATTAATTTATTGTCAGTCATTTTATTTATAATTATGATAAATT
>CAYNCC010000044.1:0-8374 GCA_964396035.1 uncultured Alphaproteobacteria bacterium | reverse complement strand
TTTTCTATTTTATCTATTCCTTTTTCTGATTACATTTCATTTTTATCTTTTTCATCAATTTCATAATCTTTTTTTTCTAGCTGCTTTATAAATTTATTACTTACGTAATATTGATCCGATTTGTCTTCTGTGCCACCTGAAATTACAAGCGGTGTTCTTGCTTCATCAATTAAAATACTATCTACCTCGTCCACAATACAATAGTGATGATCTCTTTGTACCATTTCATCTATTTCGTATTTCATATTATCTCTTAAGTAATCAAAACCAAATTCATTATTAGTCCCATAGGTAACGTCGTAATTATAATTTTTTTTTCTTATATCGTTATCAATAACATCATTTGTAATACAGCCTACTGTTAAACCTAAAAATTTATAAATTTTTCCCATCCATTCAGAATCTCTTTTTGCTAAATAATCATTAACAGTGATTACATGAACCCCTTTTTCTTCTAATGCGTTTAAATATACTGGTAAAGTAGCAACTAAAGTTTTTCCTTCTCCAGTTTTCATTTCAGCAACCATTCCTTTGTGCAAAACTATTCCACCTATAAGTTGAACATCAAAATGACGTTGTTTTAAGGTTCTTTTTGAAGCTTCTCTAACAGTAGCAAATGATTCTACTAAAATTGATTCTAAAGTTTCCTTATTTTGTAATCTTTTTTTAAATTCTTTAGTTTTATTTTTTAATTCATTGTCGCTTAATTTTTCATATTGCTTTTCTAAATTATTAATATTGTGAACTTCTTTTTCTAGTTTTTTAAGAAACCTGTCATTAGCACTTCCAAAGATTTTTTTTGCTATTTTTAAAAACATTAACTTTAAATAAATATATATATACTTGAGAATATTTATATAAGACTTTATTGAAAAATATATAAGTATATTTTTTTAATTTTATTTGTTTTTTATATTTTAAAGGTTATCTAATATTAAATTTATTTTCATTATTATTTTTAATATTTACTTATGGTAAAATCAAAATATGTCATATCCTAAAATCAATCAATTAAATGGTATTTTAATATCAACTATTTCAGCAGGTATAAAAAAAGGAAATAAAAAAGATTTAGTTATTATTAATATTGACAAAAATGCAAATACTGTCGGAGCTTTTACTAATTCTGAAACAAAATCAGAAGCAGTTAAATGGTCAAAACATAATATCAAAAATAATATAAAAGCCATTGTAGTTAATTCGGGTAATGCTAATGCTCTCACTGGAAAAGAAGGCTACAATTCAATAAAATTATATACAACTTTCTTAAGTAAAAAAATAAATTGTAAGCCATCAAATATATTGGTTGCTTCAACAGGTATTATTGGTGAACAACTAAATTATAAAAAAATTAATAAAGCAATTCCTAAATTGTTAAAAAAATCAAAGACTAAATGTTGTAGTTGGAAAAGTTTTTCAGAGTCAATTATGACTACTGATACATTTCCAAAAGCTGCTACAAAAAGATTAAAAATTGGTAACAAGGTTGTAACTATTAGTGGAGTTGCCAAAGGATCTGGAATGATTTTTCCAAATATGGGAACAATGTTAGGATTTATATTTACTGATGCAAAGATACCTAAAAAAATTTTAAGAAAAACATTGTTAAATGGAATACAAAAATCTTTTAATAGTATTACTGTAGATGGAGATACTTCAACTAGTGATACAGTTTTTTTAACAGCCACTGGTAAAGTTAATAATAAAAAAATTACTTTATTGAAAAATAAACATTACCTAGAATTTATCAAAAAATTTGATGAATTACTTTTAGATTTAGCCTTACAAATAGTTAAAGATGGAGAAGGTGCAAAAAAACTTATAAAAATAAAGGTCAATAATTCAAAAAATTATTCAATTGCAAAAAAGATTGCTTTTTCTATTGCAAATTCTTTATTAGTAAAAACGTTTTTAGGTTCTAAAGAACTTAATTTTGGTAGAATTTTTATGGCAATAGGTAAATCTTTGCAATCAATTAAGCAAGATAAAATTTCTTTTTCATTAGGTAATTTTTCTATAGCAAAGGAAGGAAAATTATTAAAAAAAATTAATACTAATAAAATTAAGAGATATATGAATAAGAAAGATCTGCTTCTTGAGATTAATTTAAACATGGGCAAAGAGTCTGCTACAGTTTACACATGTGATTTAACACAAGAATATATAAAAATTAATACAAATTATATTTCATAATTTGAATAATAATAAAAAAATATTCGTTGCAGCAATAGCATTAATAGATTGGCAAGGTAAAGTTCTTTTAACATCAAGATCTAGAAGTAAAATTTATTCAGATTGTTGGGAATTTCCTGGAGGAAAAATAAAAAAGAATGAAAATGCCGATGACGCGATTATTAGAGAATTGAAAGAAGAATTAGACTTAGATGTCCTAAAACAATCTTTAAAACCTTTAACATTTACGTTTTATAATTATAAAGAGTTTGAAGCGGTAATTTTTTTCTATGTATGTAGATTATGGAAGGGAAACGCAGTATCAAAAGAAGGTCAAAAATTATTATGGGTTAAATTAAGTCAGATAAATAGTTATAAAATGTTACCAGCAAATAAAAAATTAGTTGTTTCGCTTATCAATTATAGCAAATAAATATTAAAAATTTTCTTCTTTTGTATCTAAAGCTTCGGACAATCTTTTAGAAGCAGATCCTGGTTTTAAAGGTTTTTGTTGATCTTTATGTTTTTTCCATCCTGTTAAATATAAAATTTCATATGTTGCAAAAA
Organism: uncultured Alphaproteobacteria bacterium; assembly: GCA_964396035.1. Taxonomy (GTDB): domain Bacteria; phylum Pseudomonadota; class Alphaproteobacteria; genus CAYNCC01. The sequence goes on along the minus strand of CAYNCC010000044.1, from coordinate 5,635 downwards.
TTTTATTATTTTTAGAAAAATTTTCTTTATATATTTTATTTGCTAAATTTAAGATTTTCTTTGAAGTAAAATTTTTTTTTCTTTCAATTAAACTGTTACTTTCGCCCATATTTTTTATATCATGCATCAAGCTAAATAAATCTTTGTAATATATTTTTATAATATCTCTATCAATTACAGGAAGTTGATAACCTATTTTTTGAAGGAGCATTCCTGCGTCTTGTATTCTTAAAAAAGGTGAGACTCTAGGAGTAATTTTATTTTTACAAAAATTTTCTGCTTCGTAAATTGAATATTTAAGTTCATTTAAAGTATCACTTCCAAATATGCTAGCTAGAAATAAACCATCAGGTTTAAGAATTAAATTTATATTATTTAATGTTGATAATAAATCATTTGTCCAATGTAGATATAAATTACTTAAAACTAAGTCAAATTTATTTTCTTTAAATGGTATTCTTTCTTCATCCAAATTAATAAAAAATATATTTTTTTTATTTTCTTTTTTAATTCTTTTTTTAGCTTCATTTAACATATTTCTTGAAATATCTGTTAGGATTATATTTTTCGCAAAGCTATTTTTAGGAAACATATTTAAAGTATTTCCAATTCTAGAACCAATTTCTAAAACATTAGGAAAATCTCTTTTTATTATGGATAGTCTTTCTAATAATCTTTTATTAATTTCATCAAATAAAGAATTTTTTTTTAAAATATTTTTAATTATTCGATTTCTTGATAATTTAATTTTTTGTTTGCTAAATATTTCGATTTTATTTTCCATTAATATTAATATAATTTTTTATCTATAATTTGTTAATTTAAATATGAAGAAAAAAAGCAAAAAATTTAAAGTAGCGTGTATACAAATGACTTCTAAAAACAATATGGATCATAACATATTAGAAGTATCTAAGAAGATAAATAATGCTAAAAAGTTAGGTGCAGATTTAGTTATTTTACCTGAAAATGTTTTTTATATGAATAAAAATTTTAAAGGTTTAATTAAAAACTCTTATGAAGAAAAAAAACACCCAGGAATTATTGAAATGATGAATATTTCGCTCAATTTAAAAATATTTATTTTATTGGGTTCTGTTTGTATAAAAAACAAGAGAAACTTTTTTAATCGTTCTATATTAATTGGGCCTAATGGAAAAATAATAAAAAGATACGATAAAATTCATTTATTTACTGCAAAACTACCTGATGGATCTACATATAATGAAAAAAAATTTTTTAAATCAGGAAAAAATATTTCAATCTATAATTTACCATGGGGAAAAATAGGTATGACTATATGCTATGATTTAAGATTTCCATATTTATATAGAAAATTAGCTCAACAAAATGTTTCTTTTATCTCTGTACCTTCAGCTTTTACACTATTTACTGGCAAACTTCATTGGCATACTTTATTAAAGGCTAGAGCAATAGAAAATGCTTGTTATATTTTTGCACCAGCTCAAAGTGGAAAACACCCAGGCAATATAAAAACATTTGGTCATTCGTTAATTGTTGATCCTTGGGGTAGAATTATTTGTGATAATAAAAATAAAGATAAAATTTTTGTTAAAGAAATTGATCCAAGTATTGTTAACGAAGCCAGACAATCAATACCTTCTTTGAATTTTAAGAAATAATTATTTAGGCTGTGGAACAATTCTTATATATGGTTTTGGAGATTTCCAACCGTTTGGATAACTTTTTTTTGCTTCATCATCACTTACTGCTGGAATAATTATACAATCTTCGCCTTGTTTCCAATTAACCGGAGTTGCAACTTTATGTTTAGCAGTTAATTGAAGTGAATCAACAACTCTTAAAATTTCATCAAAATTCCTTCCTGTGCTTGCAGGATAGGATAGCATTAATTTTATTTTTTTATCTGGGCCAATGATAAAAACAGTTCTGACTGTTAAAGTATCAGAGGCATTAGGATGTATCATGCCATATTGATTAGCTATTTCTTTATTCGTATCACAAATTAATGGATAGTTAACAGCATTGCCTTGTGTTTCTTTAATATCATTAAGCCATTCTTTTTGATCTTTTATTTCATCAACACTTAAACCAATGATCTTTACATTTCTTTTATCAAATTCATTCTTTAGGCCAGCCATATATCCTAATTCCGTTGTACAAACAGGTGTAAATGATTTAGGGTGAGAAAATAATACTGCCCAATTATCACCAATCCATTCATGGAAATCAATCTCACCAAGAGTAGTAGGCGCTTTAAAATTCGGCGCTTCATCTCCAATTTTAAATGACATAATTTTAACCTCTATAAAAAAATATATAAAAAAATTTATAAAATACAAGAAATTAAGTAAAAATACTTATTTCACAAAAAAAATATGTATTATTTTTTTGCTACAATAAAATAATTAATATTTGTATTACTTGTTAAAGACCATTGATTTGCAATAGGATTAAATTCTAAGCCTTTAATATCTACAATTTTTAAATTTTTCATTTCTAAAAAATTTGAGATTTCTGAAGGTTTTAAAAATTTTTTAAATTCATGCGTTCCTATAGGAATCCAATTCAATAAATATTCAGCAATATATTTTGCAAAAATTAATGACTTTAGGCTTCTGTTTATTGTTGACAAAATTAAAAAACCACCAGGTTTTATAATTTTTGTAATTTGTTCCAGGGTTTTTTTATAATTGTCTACATGTTCAATAACTTCCAAACATAGAATTAAATCAAATTTCTTTTTATTATTTTTTATAAAATTATCAAACGAAGTATTAATATAATTTATTTTTAAAGATTTTTCCAAGGCATGTTTTTTTGCTTGTTTTAAATTATTATTATTTTCATCAATACCTATTACTTCTGCACCCTTCTTTGCAAGTGGCTCAGTTGCAAGACCCCCACCACAACCAACATCAAGGATGCTTTTTTTTTTAATTGATTTTTTTACTTTACTTAGAATAAATTTAATTCTTAAGTCATTTATTCTGTGTAATATTTTATAATCACCCTCTTTATTCCACCATTGATTTTTTTTTGAAAATTCCATAATTAAAATTTATTATTTAAATGATTTTAAAAGTTCTTATTTTAAATACACCAAATATAACATAAAAAGAATTTATTAATTTTCTATGAAACAAACATATTATGTAATAAATAATGAATAAAAAATTAATTGTAATAAAATTTGGCGGCACATCTTTAGGTGATATCAAAAGAATAAAAAATGCCGCAAATATAATTAAAAAAGAAGTTAAAGCTGGCAAGAATGTAATTGTTGTTGTAAGTGCAATAGGAAAAACAACAGATGATTTGCAAAAGTTAATTAACAATTTCAATGTTAATGCAGATATTAAAGAAATTGATAGTATTTTGTCCTCAGGAGAACAAATATCTTCTGGCTTGATGGTTTTAGCTTTAAATAACATTGGTGTAAAATCACGCTCTTTTCTTGGTTGGCAAATACCAATAATTACAAATACAAATTATGGAAAAGCTCGAATTTTAGATATTAATGCAAATTTTCTTAAAAAAACTCTACAAAAAGGCATTACACCTGTAATTGCTGGTTTTCAAGGAATATCAGAAGAATTGAGAGTTTCAACTATTGGAAGAGGAGGTTCTGATACAACGGCTGTAGCAATTGCATCTAAGATGTCTGCACAGCGATGTGATATATATACTGATGTTGAAGGCGTTTACACTACTGATCCAAGACTGGTAAAAAAAGCCAGAAAAATAAAGCACCTTACCTATGATGAAATGCTGGAAATGTCATCAGTTGGCGCTCAAGTTTTAGAGCCTAGATCAGTTTCCTTAGCTAAAAAAAACAATTTATTAGTAACTGTTAGATCTAGTTTTAAAAATGTAAGTGGAACAAAAATATTAAAATCAAAAAAAATGATTGAAAAAAGACATGTTAGTGGAATAGTTTTTAGTAAAAACGATGCTAAGATTTCTTTATTAGGAATTCCTGATAAACCAGGAGCAGCAGCTAAAATATTTGGTTCTCTTGCAAAAGAAAGTATTAATGTAGATATGATAGTTCAAAATATTTCAGTAGATGGAAAATTTTCAGATCTCACATTTACTGTTTTACAAAGTGATTTAATTAAAGCAAAGAAGTCAATAAATGAAATAAAAAAAGAAGTAGGAATTAAAAATATTTTGCCTGACTCAAACGTTGCTAAAATATCAATAGTTGGGATTGGTATGAGAACTAATGCAGGCATTGCTGAAGATATGTTTAAGGTTTTGGCTAAAGAAAAAATCAATATAGATCTTATTTCTACCTCAGAAATTAAAATTAGTGTGTTAATTTCAAGAAAGCATATTTTAAAGGCTATAAATAAGCTTCATAAAGAGTTTAACTTAGATAATAAAAACTAAGTTTTAATTGATATTAAAGAGTGTGGATATTAAGTTTAAATAATGTGGATAAAATTGTAAAAAGGCTTTTTTTTTAATAAAAATAAGTCATAATCATAATTAAATTTAGTCGGGATAAAATGAAAGAAGAATTTTTTAAAGAAATTGGATCACAATTAAATCATAAAAGATTAAAAAAAGGTTATTCGCTAGAACAAGTTTCTTCATCATCAAAAATTGCTATTAAATATCTAACAAATATTGAAGAAGGTGAATTTCATAAGTTACCTGGCAAATTCTATGAAAAATCATTTATTAAAATTTATGCCCGTGTTTTAAGAATTAAAGACACTAAACTAATGGATATTTACAACAAAGCTTATGATTTAAAATCAAATTCAATTAATTTGAAAGAAAAAGAATTAGATACAAATAATTTAGGTTTCTTTCATACAAAAATGCCTAAATTGAGTTTTATAGTTTTAATATTTTTTGTTTTTACATTTATGATTTTTTTTAAGTTCTTTCTAAAAAATGAAAATACATCTATAGCTAATATAGCTAATATAGAAAATGAAACTAATAATATAATTCCACAATTGGATGAAATTTACAATTCAAACCAAAATAACAATACTGTTGATGAAATTATTGACTTGAAGAAAGATGCGCCAATCCAAAATACAAATTTAAATACTGAAGATAATAGCTTAAACAATAATACAAATACAAATTTTTATTTGAAACAAATTGTAGCTGTTGAAGATGTTTGGATAGAGATAAAAGATGAGAATGAGAATATCATTATTGCCACACTTTTGAAAAAGGATGAAACTTTTAAATTGCCTAATGAAGAAAGATTATTGATTTCAACAAGCAATGCTGGCGCTTTAGAAATAAAGAATGGTAGTGGTTTTTCAAAAAAACTAGGTTCATTTGGTACAATTTTACGTTCAGAATCTGTTGATTCTTTAGCTAATTGGTCTTTACTAAATAAATATTAAATTTAATAATAATTTTTTAAAACATGTCTCTAAATCTACAGTTAGGGAATATACGTCGTAAAAGTATTCCTGTTAAAATAGGAAATATAGTGGTAGGTGGCGATTCTCCTATTGTTGTTCAATCTATGACTAACACAGATACAGCAGATATCGATTCAACTTATAAACAAATTTTAGATTTATCAAAAGCTGGATCAGAAATAGTTAGAGTTACAGTAGACAGAGAAGAGTCTGCGAAAGCATTACCACATATTAAAGAAAAACTTTTAAAAGAA
>CAYNCC010000043.1:0-8646 GCA_964396035.1 uncultured Alphaproteobacteria bacterium | reverse complement strand
CTTCTATATAAATCATTTAAATCAGAAGTAGCAAATCTACCTCCATCCAAAGGAACCAAAGGCCTTAATTCTGGTGGTATAACAGGCAAAACATCAAGGATCATCCATTCTGGTTTTGATTTAGATTTATTAAAAGACATTAATAACTGCAAACGTTTAATTAATTTAGTTTTTGTTATTTCAGACTTAGTTTCTTTTAAGTTTTCTTGAACTGCTTTTATTTCTTTTTCAATATTTAGACTTTTTAGTAATTTTTTAATTATTTCCGCACCAATTCCAACTTCAAACTTATTCTCTCCATATTTATCTAACAACTCTTGATATTTTTCTTCAGTAACAAGGTCGTTCCTCTTAAGCTCTGTTAATCCAGGTTCAACAATAATATATTCTTCAAAATACAAAACTTTTTCTAATGATTTTAAAGTAATATTTAAAAGGGCACCAATTCTACTTGGGAGTGATTTAAAAAACCATATATGTGCTACGGGGGATGCTAGATCAATATGAGCTAATCTTTCTCTTCTTACACGAGACAAAGTAACTTCAGTGCCACATTTTTCACATATAATTCCTTTGTACTTCATCCCTTTGTATTTGCCACATATACATTCATAATCCTTTACAGGTCCAAATACTTTTGCGCAAAATAAACCATCTTTTTCAGGTTTAAAAGTTCTATAGTTTATAGTCTCAGGTTTTTTAATTTCTCCGTATGACCAAGATCTAATTTTTTCAGGACTTGCAATAGAAATACCAATTGTGTCAAACTCGGCTGTCTCGCTAGGAGATTTCTTCTGTGGGAAATAAATATTTTTTAAATTATCCATTTTTTTATTTTTTAAGAATCCGCATGTGTTTCTTTAGTTAATTTTAATTGCACATCAAGCGCTAAAGATTTAAGTTCTTTTACTAGAACGTTAAATGACTCGGGTACACCCGATTGAAAATTATTATCTCCTCTAACAATAGATTCATAAACTTTGGTTCTACCAGCAACATCATCAGATTTTACAGTTAATATTTCTTGTAAAGTATAAGATGCACCATATGCTTGCAATGCCCATACTTCCATTTCTCCAAATCTTTGTCCACCAAATTGAGCTTTTCCTCCTAATGGTTGTTGAGTAACTAAACTATATGGGCCTATAGATCTAGCATGTAATTTTTCATCTGCTAAATGATGTAGTTTTAGCATATATATATAACCCACTGTAATTTTTCTATCAAAATACTCTCCTGATCTTCCGTCTATTAGTTTAACTTGGCCAGATGAATCTAATCCGGCTTCTTCTAATAAACTAATTATATCGCTTTCTTTAGCACCATCAAAAACCGGAGTATCAATAGAGATTCCATTCTTAATTTCTTCATTAAATTCTTTAAGTTCTTTACTATTACTATCTAGTAAATGTTTAGCAACGTCCTTATTATAAAAAGTTTCTAATTTATCAGCTAAACCCTTTTTTTCATTATTTCTTAAATAATTATTTATTAATTTATTTAATTTTTTTCCTAATCCTGCACATGCCCAGCCAAGATGTGTTTCTAATATTTGTCCAACGTTCATTCTTGAAGGGACACCTAGCGGATTTAAAAGTATGTCTATAGGGGTCCCATCTTCTAGATATGGCATATTTTCAATTGGCACTATTTTAGAAATAACACCTTTATTACCATGTCTACCTGCCATTTTATCTCCAGGTTGTAATTTTCTTTTAGTTGCAACAAAAACTTTTACCATTTTCATAACGCCAGGACTTAATTCATCACCTCTTTGTAGTTTCTCAACTTTGTTTTGAAATCTTTGTTCTAAACTTTTTAAATTATCTTCAAAATTTTTATTTAAATAAGTAAGATTTTCATTAGTTTTTTTATCTTTTATAATTATTTTCTTAAGTTCTCTAATATTAAAATTCTCTAAATCATCCTCTGATATTTTTTTGTTTGATTTTATTGTTTTTAAACTTTTTGAAGGAATTTTATTGACAATTTGTTGTTTGATTAATGATGTAAAAGAATTTTCTAATATTGTTCTTTCGTCATCTCTATCTTTTGCTAGAGCTTCAATTTCTGATCTTTCAATAGCAAGAGATCTTTCATCTTTTTCAGTTCCTTTTCTGTTAAAAACTCTGACTTCAACAACTGTCCCTGAATCGCCAGGAGGAACTTTTAGTGAAGTGTCCATTACATCAGTAGATTTCTCGCCAAAAATAGCTCTTAAAAGTTTTTCTTCTGGAGAAACTGTTGAATGACTTTTTGGTGTTACTTTACCCACTAAAATATCACCTGCTTTAACCTCAGCACCTATATAAATGATTCCTGCTTCATCTAAATTCTTTAAAGCTTCATCACCAGCATTTGGAATGTCTCTTGTAATTTCTTCTTCTCCTAATTTTGTATCTCTTGCAATAACTTCATATTCTTCTATGTGAACAGAAGTAAAAGTTTCTTCAGTAACAATTCTTTCAGACATTACAATGGCATCCTCAAAGTTATATCCTTGCCAAGGCATAAAACCAACCAAAATATTCTTGCCAAGAGCTAACTCTCCTTTTGATGTGGCTGGCCCATCAGCTATAATTTCACCTGCTTTAATTCTATCGCCTTTTTTAACTAACGGTATTTGATTAATACATGTGCTTTGATTAGATCTTTGAAATTTTTTTAAATTGTATATATCTACAGCTGAATCGCTTTGTGAAGGGTTTGTAGCGCTTATAACAATTCTACTAGAATCTACTGCATCAACCATACCATTTCTTTTAGCTACAATTGTGACGCCTGAATCTTTTCCAACAGAAATCTCCATACCAGTTCCAACAAATGGAGCTTCTGGTTTGATTAATGGTACAGCTTGTCTCATCATGTTAGAACCCATTAAAGCTCTGTTAGCATCATCATTCTCTAAGAATGGTATTAAAGAACTTGCAACAGACACTAGCTGTTTTGGAGATACATCCATAAAATCGATTTGAGACGGAAGAGCCATTAAAAATTCACCTCCTTGTCTTGAACTTACTAATTGGTCAATAATTTTTCCATTATCATCAATATTAGTATTAGCTTGTGCTATTGTGTGTTTATGTTCTTCATCTGCAGAAAGAAACACTACTTCGTTTGTTACTTTTTGATCTACAACTTTTCTATAAGGGCTTTCTATTAAACCGTATTCGTTAACTTTAGAATAGGTAGCTAAAGAATTAATCAAACCTATATTTGGACCTTCAGGTGTTTCGACAGGACAAATTCTACCATAATGAGTATAATGAACATCTCTAACCTCAAATCCTGCCCTTTCTCTTGTTAACCCACCAGGTCCTAGAGCTGAAACTCTTCTTTTATGAGTAATCTCTGACAGAGGGTTGGTTTGATCCATAAACTGAGATAATTGTGATGTTCCAAAGAATTCTCTTAAAATTGCAACTGCAGGTTTTGAATTTATTAGATCTTGAGGTGTTGCAGTAAATATATCTACTGAAGACATTCTTTCTTTTATTGCTCTTTCCATTCTAACTAAACCAATTCTATACTGATTTTCAATGAGTTCTCCAACAGATCTCACTCTTCTATTTCCTAAATGATCTATGTCATCTTTTTTACCTTTTCTATCATTAAGATGAATTAAATTTCTTACAATTTGTAAAATATCTTCTGAAGTTAGAACTGTTAATTCATCTTTTATATCTAACTCGTTTCTATTATTTAATTTATATCTACCAACTTTAGATAAATCATATCGTTCTGGGTTAAAAAAAAGGTTATTAAAAAGAGTTTCAGCGGCCTCGATAGTTGGAGGTTCTCCTGGCCTTAAATTTTTATATATATCAATAAGAGCATTTTCTCTATTAATATTAAGATCAGAATGGATCGTATTTCTTAATGCTGCGCCAACATTAACATGATCTATATTCAAAATATGTATATTATTTATATTCTCTTTAGTTAATAATTCTAAATCTTTTTCTAAAATTTCATCGCCAGCTTCAAAAAATATTTCTCCTGTCTTTGTATTAATAATATCTTTAGCAACATATGCTCCTATTAAAGAATTATCTGGAATAAAAATTTCTTTTAAACCTTCTTTATCCAGTTTCTCTGCTTCACTTAATGTTACTTTAGTTCCAGACTTCTTTATTACAGATTTGTTTTTAGCATCTATTAAATCATTAGTTAGTTTAATGTTGTTAAATTTAGATATGTCAAAATTTGTTTTCCAACCTTTTTCATCTCTAGTCAATTCTGTTGTTTTATAAAAATACCCTAAAATCTCTTCTGGGCTCATTCCAACAGCTATTTTATTTTTTGATTTTGGAGAATCTTCTTTTTTTGGTAAAGCCATAAAAAAAGTGCTTGCAAGCATTTTCTTTTTACGATCAATACGTACATACAAAATATCTTTTACATCAAATTCAAAATCTATCCATGACCCTCTCATTGGTATTATTCGCGCAGAATATAAAAGTTTTCCTGATACATGACTTTTACCATTATCATGATCAAAAAATACTCCTGGTGATCTATGCATTTGAGATACAACAACTCTTTCAACTCCATTTACAACAAAAGTTCCTCTTTCTGTCATCAATGGCATATCGCCCAAATAAACTCTATCATCAACTGAATCTCTAAAAGTTTTTTTCTCCGGATCTTCTTCATCAATTTCATATCTTATTATTCTTAGAGTTACCTTTAATCCTGATGAGTAAGTAAAACCTCGTTGTTTACACTCGTCTACTTCGTATTTTGGTTCTTCTAATTCATACTTAATAAATTCCAATGTAGCTTTACCTGAATAGTCGTTGATTGGAAATATTTCTTTTAGGACTTGTTGTAAACCGGAATCTATTCTTTTATTAGGATCGACTTTTATTTGTAAAAAGTCCTCATAAGATTTTCTTTGGATTTCTATAAGATTAGGCATATCAAGAATTTCTTTGATATGTCCAAATCTCTTACGAAAGCGTTTTCTTGAACTTATACTAGTTTCCATATAATCTGCAAAATGCAGCTAAAAAACAGGGATAATTAAAAAATTATTTAAATTCTACTTTTGCACCAACAGCTTCGAGTTTCTTCTTTATTTCTTCAGCTTCTTCTTTTTTTACGCCTTCTTTTAAAGGTTTTGGTGCACTTTCAACTAAATCTTTTGCTTCTTTTAATCCCAATTCAGTAATTGCTCTAACTTCTTTAATTACATCAATCTTTTTATCTCCAGCTGTAACTAATTCTATATTAACAACGCCGCCTGCATCATCTTGAGCAGCATCTTCTCCTCCAGCAGCTGGAGCTGCTGCAACAGCTACTGGAGCATTAGCTTCAACGCCCCATTTTTCTTCTAATAGCTTACTTAACTCTGCAGCTTCGCTAACTGACAATTTTGATAAATTTTCAACAATTTTATTTAAAGTATCACTAGACATTTACTTACCCCAATCAAATTAACAATATTTTATTATTTTTCAACATTATTCTTTAATAATTTTATTTATCCTTAGTTTCTTTAACTTCTGTTTTTGCTCCTGTTTCTGGTTTTTCCTCAGTTTTTGCTTCAGTTTCTGGTTTTTCCTCAGTTTTTGCTTCAGTTTCTGGTTTTTCCTTTGGGATATCTAATTTAGAATATTCATTAAATACTCTTGTTAATTTAGTAGCAGCAAACTTCAAGGCAAAAGCAATATTTCTTGCTGGTGTTTGTATTAATGACGCTAATTTGGCACGAATCTCATCTAAAGAAGGAAGAGTTGCAATTTCAAGAACATCTTTTTGTTCAAGAAATTTATCACCAGCCAAACCTCCTAAGATTAGTAGCTTATCATGTTCTTTAGAAAAATTAACGGCAACTTTAGCAGCTGAAATTTCATCTTCACTGTAAGCAACTGCTATTGGCCCGTTAAGTAAATTTTTCAATTCCTTATTTTTATTTTCTTTAAGAACCAAACGCATTAAAGAATTTTTAGTTATAGTAAAATTTCCACCTGCTTCTATTAGTTTTAATCTTAATTCATCTGTTTCAGAAGTTTTTAAACCTGAGTAATGAGTAATTACTAGTAAGCCAATTTTATCTAAGGAAACTTTGAAATTCTTTACAAATTCTTTTTTTTGATTTTTATCCATAAAACCATCCTATTGTAGGAAATTAAGTCAATTATATGACACCTACAGTTTTCGAAATAGTTAAGGTTAAAAACTAATTAAAAAAAAATATAAATCAAGAAAATTATTATTTTACAGAAGTTATTTTTAAACTAGGTCCCATCGATAGACTTAAATAAATTTTATTTATAAATTGACCTTTAATAACATCTGGTTTTGATTTTTTTACTTTATCTAAAAATTCTTTTACATTTGTAATTAAGTTTTCATTAGAAAAACTAATTTTACCAATTCCTGCATGAACTATGCCAGCTTTTTCAGATTTAAATTGAATTTGACCTTCTCGAAAATCTTTAATAGTTTCAGTTAAATTATCAGTTACGGTTTTTGTTTTTGGATTAGGCATAATTCCCAAAGGGCCTAATTTACTAGCAATTGGAGCTAAATCTTTCATCATTTCAGGAGTTGATATTGCTAAATCAAATTCAATCTTTCCTTCGTTAACTTTTTTTATTAAATCTTCATTGCCAACTATATCAGCTCCAGCTTTTTTTGCTTCATCTACTTTGTCATTTGATGCAAAAACAGCTATTTTAATTTTTTTACCAGTTCCGTGTGGGAGTTTTGATGAACCTTTAGCAAGATTCTCTCCTTTATTTTTCTCTTTATTTAAAACAATAGCAATTTCTAAAGTTTCATCAAATTTTGTTTTTTTTGTATTTTTTAAAACTGTAATTGCTTCTGACAATGAGTAAGGTTCTTTTTTATTTAAGATTTTTTTATTTTCTTTATGTCTTTTGCTTATTTTTTTCATTTTTTTCTTCTTCAGTTACAGATTCATTAACATCCCCGGCAGCTTCTGGTTTTTTATCTTCAGTTTTCTCAACTGGTGTTGGTTTTATTAATAATTGTTTCTTTAAATTCTCATCAACTTTTAGTTCTCCTGACTCAACTACTTCAAAACCCATTGAACGTGCGGTTCCAGCAATAATTTTAGAAGCTTGTTCAACGCTATGAGCATTAAGATCATCCATTTTCTTTTTTGCAATTTCTTCTATTTTAGATTTTGGTATTACGCAAATTGTATCTCTTCCTGGATTTCTACTTGATTTAGTCAAATTAGCAATTTCTTTAAGAAAATGAGAAGCAGGAGGTTTTTTTGTTTTAATTTGGAATGTTTTATCTTTAAAAATTGTTACTACACATGGAACGGGACTTCCAGGTTTTTCATTTTTTGTCTTTTCATTAAAAGTTTTACAAAATTCCATAATATTTAAACCTCTTTGTCCCAATGCAGGACCAACAGGTGGCGCTGGGTTTGCTTGACCCGCGGGAATCTGTAATTTTAAATAACCATCAATTGTTTTTGCCATAATTATTATTTACTTTATCACATTTTTTCTACTTGAGTATAATCAAGTTCTACAGGAGTTGATCTACCAAATATTGACACTGAAACTTTCAGCTTTCCTTTATCTTCATCAACTTCTTCCACCATACCATTGAATGAAGCAAAAGGTCCGTCAGAAACTTTAACTTGCTCACCAACTTCATAAGATATTTGAGGAGCTATATATTCGACTGTATCATCTGCTTTTTTTAACATTTTTAAAGCTTCGTTATCGGATAACGGAACAGGATTATGATCATTACCAACAAAGCCTGATACTTTATTTGATTTCTTAACTAACTGCCATGTTTCATTATCCATTTTCATTTTTACAAGAAAGTATCCTGGAAAGAATTTTTTTTCAACATTAATTTTTTTTCCTTTTCTTACTTCAATACTATCGTGTGTAGGAATTTTAAAATCTTCGAAGCAGTCTGACATACCTTTTTTTTTCGCATTTGCTTTAATTGTTTCAACGGCTTTATTTTCAAAACCTGAATGAGCTTGAATAACGTACCATTTTATATCTTTAGAATCTATATCATTGTCATTACTACTTTCCTTATTCTCTTCAATATTTTTTTCTTCAACAGTTTCGTTTTTTGTATCTAAATTGTTTTTTTCTTCTTCTTTTTTTTCTATTTCATTTGGGTCATCTTTTTTTTCATCAGGTTCTTGATTTGAATCTTTAAGAGACACTTCTTGATTTGTTAGATTATTAGATTCATCTTTTTCTAAAACAGTATCATTTGTTTGGTTATCAGAATTTTCATTTGTTTCATCCTTCTTTTCCTCAATATTAGTTTCGTCATTATTTTTATCCAAATCTTCATTAGATTTATCTAAATTTTCAGAAGTCTTGCTTTCTTCTTTGTCATTATTGTTTTGTTTTTCATCTATCATAATTGCTATTTAAAAAAATAATTTTATTAATGAAGAAAAAATCCAATCAATAAACATAAAAAAAAATGCTGCTAACAAAACCATAAATAGAATAGATATTGTTGTCATAGTTGTTTCTTTTCTATTTGGCCAAGTTACTTTAGATACTTCTGATTTAACTTCTCTAATAAATTCATTAATTTTTTTCATTTTTCTAAATACAAAATACTGGCAGGAGTGGAGGGACTTGAACCCGCAACCTCCGGTTTTGGAGACCGGCGCTC
>CAYNCC010000042.1:2137-8706 GCA_964396035.1 uncultured Alphaproteobacteria bacterium | reverse complement strand
AACCAAACCTATATTAACAGCTCTATGCACATTTTCTAATATTTTCGTCATTTCCGCAGTCCGCGTTGTACTTACAGGGACAGTTAAATTAACAATTGAATCATACAGAGTTTTTGTTAATTGAAGACAGTTAGAAGTATGGCCACTTACTATTTTTGGAATGGTTTTTGTTGAAAAGTTTTCATTGCCTGGGTCCTCTCTTTCAGGTGAATACCCAATAAAAAAATTTTCCCCAATTTTATAACCTAAATTTTCAAGCAATATAACTAGCTCTTCTTCTGTGGTGCCTGGATAGGTTGTGCTTTCTAATATTAACAATTGGCCATCTTTGAAAAATGGCTGGATAAATTTCAAAGTGTTCCTGATAAATTGAAGATCTGGTTCATTATTATTATTTAATGGCGTTGGAACACAAATAATTATAACATCAGTTTTATTTATTATTGACCAATCATCTGTTATAATAAAATTATTATTAACAGCCACTTTAATTTTTTCATCTGATATATGTTTTATATAACTCTGACCACTTGATAGCTTTTTTATTTTTAATTTATCAGTATCAAAACCAACAGTCTTATAACCCTCATTGGTAAAACACAAAGATAAGGGCAATCCAACATAGCCCAAACCAATTACACCGATCTGAGCTTTCCGTTCGATCAAAGCTTTTTCCAAATTTAAACTATGACTATTAATTTGTTTTTTGGAATTCAAATAATTATTTTATTTTTCTGTTAGTTCTATATAAAAACAATAATCGTATTAGAAATAATATGTAAAAAAGGTTAATAAATATTGCTTTAGTTGAATATCTACCAAAAAATCTTGGTTCCAATGATTGATGAAATAAAAAAAATGGTAATCCTATAATTAATAATACACTAATGATTCCTGCAACACGCCTATCAGTGTATAGTGTTTTTATCTTTTTAAATACTAAATTTTTTCCACGCCTAAGTTGCCTTCTTGTATCCGGATGTGAATGCTCGATGTATTCACGGACTAAGGAAATTAATATTCCAGAACTAAACCCAAGAACAACAGAAATAAACAAAATGTAAATTTTATTTATTTGATTATCTGGGTCTAATGGCAAATTAGGATAATCAAGGACTTGAATAATAGACGCTTTTTGAACCTCTTCAATTTTGTTCATATCAAGCTGTTGCTTTAAAGTCAAATATACTCCTTTTTGAATATCTAACTCTCTCATTAGTCTTTCTTGTTCTAATAATAATGATGGCGAATTTACTTGTTGATTTCTCTCTCGGAAGCTTTTCAAATTATCTTCCGAGTTTTCTAAATCAAGCTCCACCATGGCAATTCTTTTAATAATAAATTCTCTTTTATCGCTAATCCCTCTATTTCTATAGATTAGATTTAATTTTTCAAGCTCAGAGATAACTACTTCTGCTAATTCTTTCGAAAAATTAGGCTCAAAAGATTCACACTTTAGAACACTAAACGGACCTTCCGTTTCAAATGAAACCATTTGTTGGAAGCTTATCATAGCTCTATAAAACAATGTATCTTCACCTATATTAGGATCAGAGGTTCCATGTGTAAGAATTGAAAGTAAGCTTAACTTGGTTCCAAATTTTTTAGTAAAAAATTCTTTCTTTAATATCTGATTTGCAAAAGTTCGGCTAGTAATAAGATCTGGAAGCAGTGAAAGACTTCCCAGATCGTTTGCCATTGTGCTTGAAGCAATATTCACACCAAACTGTGATGCTAAACCAGCTACGCCGGCATTAGAATCACTTTGTTCTAGAAGAATCTTTGCTGAAGAAATATATAAAAGCTGTTCCTCGTCAATAAATTGAATATAAATAAATGTAATAAAAACAAAAGAGAAAGAAACAATAAAAATAGTTTTTATCTGTCTAGCAATAATAAAGAAAATTTCAGATAACGTAATTGTACTGTGCATTTCATTAAATTGATTTTTCTTTTCATCAAATTGTTTTTTATTAACATTTTGACCGGAAATTGACTCAAGTTTTGCAACAATATGGTAAGGTACTTGATCTCGAGATTTCCAATTAGAAACTGCCTGAGGCGTGGTTTCCAAAATTCTGGCTATATCAGCAAGAGTACCGATTCCCTTTTCTGACATAATTTCTACTAATTCAGTAAATTTCAATTTTTTTTATAGTTGAAAAAAATTAGGGTGATAGTTATAATTGATTTACAAGCACCATAATTGTTACAAGCGAAGAAAGCAAAGAAGCTAATGACGAGGCTAGCTCCGTAGGCTTTAAAGGTTCTGTTTGTTCTTTGGGATTCACAATAATAGTTGATCCATCGCGAATTTTAGGAGAATTAAACAGTTTTTTTGGATATACTAAACCATTGGGGTAAATAACTATAATATCATTTTTCTCTCCGTAAACTGTAACTCCCCCAGCTGAATTTATATAGTAAGTTAATGATTTTCCCTCTTGATACTCAATTAACCCCTCATTATATACTTCACCTTTAACATGAATTACTCCTGGTTTTTCTTTAATTACTACACTATCACCAGGTATTAGTCCTATATTCATATTTTCCCAGGCCACACGTAAAGAATCTCTAAAAATTTCTATTCCGTCGACATAAGCATTAGAACTAAAACCGCCCGCACGATTAATAAAAGACTTCAATGTTTCACGATTATTCAATATCGGATAATTTCCGGGGATAGAAACCTCGCCTAATATTTGCACTGTCTTTTTTTCAAAAAAATTTAAGTTAGCATGAATAACTATTTTATCAAGATTTTCTAATTCAATTTCAATGCCCTTAACGCCATTTATAATCATATCACCTAAAGGCACTTCAATTACTCGTTCATAACGTGACATTGGATCTCTACGAACAATTTCTGCCCGTCCATGATATACTGATTTCCAGAATGTAGTATCTTCAAAACCGCTACTCAGTTGTAACAACTTCCCCAGTGTCATCCCACTGTAATAAGAATATATGCCCGGACTTTTTACCTGTCCAATGATCTCAACATGGTTTACATTATCAAAAATCTTTCTGACAGTAATGATATCACCATTTTGAACAATAGTAGTATCAGTATCTAATATATTTAAATAATAATTCTCATTGACTATACCTAAGCCAATTCTTTTTTCAACTGGAAGTATTCGCTTTAATTCAATTGATGAAGAAGCATTAGCTTTTAACCCGCCAGCATAGTCCAACATTTGCTTCAAAGATTCATTAGGCTTAGACTCATATATGCCTGGCCTAAAAACTGCAGAGTCAATTTTTATAGATGAAAATCGCACCGGGACAAAAACTATATCATTATCCCTTAGCTGGATATCATCAGGCATATCACCTTTTAAAAAATATTCATAGAGATCAACTTTTGAAATAGTTGTTGACCCTCTAATAATTTCAATATTTCTAAGAGACCCCGTTGTATCGACCCCCCCTGCTTGAATCAATCCAAGAATCAAATTAGAGGATGGATGAATTGGATAAACACCAGGATATAAAACACTTCCAACAAAATTAACATTTATTGATCGCAATTCACCCAATGAAACATCAATATATGATGTAGGCTTTGAGCTAATTAGTGTTGCATATACACGTCCAAATTGTTTTTTCAAAAATTGTTGTGATTCGTTTAGAGATTTGCCAGATAAATTCAACAATCCAACTTTATCATCATATATGGTTCCATCTCGAGAAATTGTATAGGTTTGACGAAGCTGCGTTTCGCCCCATAAGGAGACTATCAGCTGATCGCCTGAGCCAAGCAAATAATCTTTTGTTATAGGTAAGTTTTCCCAAAAATTGACTTCACTACGTTTTGTAAAAAAATTATAACCAAAAAAACTTTTTAACGACTTTAAACTATCTGAAACATCTTTTGGTAATTGATATGGAATTATCTCAACATTCGCACCCTGACCTTCTAATGGAATATTATTTTGAATATCAATATTAGGATTATTTAAATTTTGCTGTAATAATTTTTCTTGCTCGTACTCAGCTTTGAGTTTCTGCATATCTTGCAGGTTTTGACTATAAGTCAAAGAAAATATTGCAAATAAGACAATAAAATACACTCTTTGTTTATCTTTTGTGTATATCATATTTATAATAAAATGTTGACAATATGCAATGCTCCGCCTAGCCAGTCCCATGTAGAGTTAGTTAGAAAATAGATAGAAATATGTAATATTCCTTCAATAATTAATTTATAATTTAGTTCAATTGTATAAATTAACACATAATAAACAAAAAAAACTAATAGTACACAAATTATACTATAAAATTATTATTTTATAAATATTTTATGAATAAATTTATTGAAATAATCATGAATTTAATTTTGATGATCTTAATATGAATTTAATGTGGAACTAATCTTTCATTATTTTTGTTTATAATCAATATATGAATAGCATATTCTATAAAATAATATGAAAATTATTGTAACGGGAGGGTGTGGATTTATTGGAAGCAATTTTGTATTAAAAATGGCTTCTAATGAATCAAATAAACTTTTGATTATTGACAAATTAACCTATGCTGGTAATCAAAATAATCTTTCGTCCATAAAACACAAATCAAATTATACCTTTATTAGAGCAGATATATGTGATAGAAAACCCATAGAAGATGCTATTAATAATTTTCAACCAGATGCTATTGTACATTTTGCTGCAGAATCCCATGTTGATAATTCAATTTCCGGACCAATGGGCTTTATAAATACTAATATTTTAGGCACAGCTATGCTACTTGAAATATGTCAGTCGTATATTAAATCACAAAACAATAATTATTTCAAATTCTTGCATGTAAGCACGGATGAGGTTTTTGGATCTCTCAAATCCACTGGCTCCTTCTCTGAAAAGTCCCCTTATAATCCTAGCTCACCCTATTCAGCATCTAAGGCTTCCTCTGATCATTTAGTAAGAGCATGGTATAAGACATATAATTTCCCTGGATTGATAACAAATTGTTCAAATAACTATGGTCCATATCAATATCCTGAAAAACTAATCCCGCTTATAATTAAGAATTGTATTGATGAAAAACCATTGCCCATTTATGGGAAAGGAATGAATATTAGAGATTGGCTTTTTGTTGAAGATCATTGTGATGCAATTTATTCTGTATTACTTGATGGTAAAGTTGGAGAAACATATAATATTGGCGGTAATAATGAATTGCAAAATATTGAAATAGTTAAACATATTTGCTCAATTATGGATGAAGTTAAACCAAGAAAAAATGGCCAATCATATGATAATCTCATTTCATTTGTTCCAGATAGGGCAGGGCATGACTTTAGATATTCAATAAATACATCCAAAATAAAAAAAGAATTGAGTTGGAAACCGAAAGAGAGCTTTAAAAGTGGCATACGTAAAACAATCAAATGGTATTTAGATAATATAAATTGGTTAAAGGGGTCAGAATAAATCATTTTTTATGAAAAATAGAAAAATTGTTTTTCTTCGTCATGGAGAAAGCCAATGGAACCTAGAAAACAGATTTACAGGATGGACAGATGTAAATCTAACAATGAAAGGACGCTCTGAGGCTAAGCTATCTGGAGAAAAACTCAAAAAAGGGGGGTTCAATTTTAATTTAGTCTACACATCTGTATTGAAGCGTGCAAGGGAGACTATGAAAATTTGTCTTAGGAATATGGGGCTAAGTGATATTACGATTGTAAATGACTGGAGATTGAATGAACGACACTATGGTGCACTACAAGGATTGAATAAAGCATATACAACACAAAAGTATTGCAAAAAACAGGTGCTTATTTGGAGTCGAAGCTATGCCAACTCACCACCTAAATTAGATATTCATGATTCTAGACACCCAAGATTTGAAAAAAAATACAATAATTTAAAACCCCAACAATTGCCAACGTCGGAGTCACTAAAAGATACAACCAATAGGGTTTTGCCACTTTGGAATAAAATAATTTCCCCTAATATTGACTCTGGTAACCTTATTCTTATAGTAGCTCATGGAAATTCGATTAGAGCGTTAATAAAACATATAGATAAAATATCAGATGAGAAGATTATTGATATTAATATTCCTACTGGAATTCCATTAATTTATGAATTTGATAATGAATTAAATGCTATAAAAAATTATTATCTTCAATAAATAGAATAATAGAAAAAATTTATTATATAAATCTAATTAAATCTCCATGGATATAATTATACTATTAACAATAATGATTACTTCTTTCATTCAATCAATTTTTGGAACAGGTGTATTATTGTTTGGAACTCCTATCCTTTTATTATTTGGATATGATTTTCAAAATATATTAATTATTCTATTACCAACTTCAATATTAATCAATTTATCTCAATTGAAGGGCAATTTTCAAAATATATCAATTAAATTTTATAAAAAATTATTTATATATAGCATTCCTTTTATAATTCTACTTTTATACTTAGTAACTATTTCTCAAATAAAAATTGATCTGTTTGTTGGAGTAATTATTATATCTATTTGCCTAAAAGATTATATATCATTTATTAATAAGGGCGTTAAATATATTATTAAATATG
>CAYNCC010000042.1:0-2127 GCA_964396035.1 uncultured Alphaproteobacteria bacterium | reverse complement strand
ACTAATTTAGGTGGTGCATTATTATCTACAATTATCTTTAGCAAAAAAAAGACTAAAATACAAACCAGAACAACAATTGCTGTTTGCTATTTAACATTTGCTGTTTTTCAAATACTGACCCTGCTGTCATTAATAAATTATAATCATCTAACAATTATTGTTAACTTTTATTATTGGATTATAGGTTTAATAATATTTTTTATTGTTGAAACATATTTGTACCCCAAAATAAATGAAGAAAAATATTCTCAATTATTCAAATTATTTCTATTCAGTATTGGTTTATTATTATTAATAAAATAAGTTTATGAAAAGTAGTGGAACATAATGAAGGGTATTATTTTAGCTGGGGGAAGTGGCACACGACTCTACCCTGTTACTAAGGTGGGTAGCAAACAATTACTTCCAATTTATGATAAGCCTATGGTGTATTATCCTCTATCTACGCTTATGTTAGCAGGAATTAAAGATGTATTAATTATTTCTACACCTGAAGATACTCCCAAATATGAGTCATTATTAGGCAATGGAGAACAATTTGGGATTAAGTTAACGTTTCAGGTGCAACCCTCACCTGATGGGCTTGCCCAAGCATTTTTAATAGGTGAAAATTTTATAAAAAACGAAAATGTATGCCTGATACTGGGTGATAATGTTTTTTATGGAGGAAATTTGAGAAAAAAATTGCAAAGTACTGTTTTAGAAACAAAATCAAATAATAATGCTGTTGTTTTTGGTTATTTTGTAAATGATCCTGAAAGATATGGTGTTGTAGAGTTTAATAATAAGGGAGATGCAATTTCTATAGAGGAAAAACCAAATAAACCAAAAAGTAATTATGCTGTTTCAGGTTTATATTTCTATCCCAATGATGTTATTTCTATAGTAAAAAAACAAAAACCATCCCCTAGGGGAGAATTAGAAATTACCGATGTAAATAAATCCTATTTACATCAAGATAGACTAAAAGTAGAGCAAATGGGTAGAGGATACGCGTGGCTTGATACTGGAACCCATGATTCTTTATTAGAAGCATCTCAATTTGTTCAAACACTAGAAAAACGCCAAGGAATGAAAATCTCTTGTATTGAAGAAATAGCTTTTCGAATGGGATATATTGATAAAGATAAATTAAGATTTCTTGGAAATAAAATGGAAAATAATCAATATGGTCAGTATTTACTTAAGATTGCTGACTCTAAATAAATATTATTAAAATTTAATATAGTCTAAAATTCTATCTTTTATTTCTTTTCTTGTTCTACGAAATAATCTATTTGATTTTCGTTATAATCCCATCCTCTAAAAGGGTCATCAATACTCCAATGTACCCTGTCAACATTACCTGGGAAAATAGGACATAGTTTATTTGCATTATCACAAACTGTAATTACAATATCTATTCCTTTATCTAAGTAATCATCTATATGATTAGATGAATGATGAGAAATATCAATACCAATTTCTTCCATAACTTTAATACTCATTGGATGAACTCGACTTGGATGAGAACCTGCACTAAATACATTGAATCTATCATCTGCTATATTTTGTAATAATCCATGTGCGATTTGAGAACGGCATGCATTACCAGTGCATATAAAGATGATATTTTTCTTATGGGACATTAAGAAATTTATAAAGTGATCATATTGAATGAAAACCTGTTTTGTAGCCTTCTCTTATCATAAATTTTAGCTATGTCATTAGAGAAGAAAGAGCCATTATTCACTAGTCCAATGGAAGCAATTAGTGGATTGTCAATTAACGATCTCAATAAATATTTACCTGCTATTCGGAAAGTGGAAGACCTTTATATGACTACAGATCAAATGAAAGATGGGGTTTTCCTTGGTTTGGGCTCTGAAGGTTTAAAAAAAATACCGAATAATTCCATTGATCTAATAATCGTAGATCCTCCTGAATCCCCCTTACAAAAATTAGACAATCCTAAAAAGAGGATGACAATCAATGAGTACTATAAGTGGAATGACAGATGGTTAAATGATAGCATTCGTGTTTTAAAACCAACTGGGGCAATTTATCTTATATGTGGATGGAAATTTTCTGGGATGTATCAATCTATTTTAAGTAATTATTTTCAAATACAAACAAGGATTACTTGGC
>CAYNCC010000041.1:0-8909 GCA_964396035.1 uncultured Alphaproteobacteria bacterium | reverse complement strand
ATTACACTCTTTTCGCAGGCGATGACGAGGGTGGCGGCGACGACGCAGGTGGCGGCGACGATAGTGGCGGCGACGATAGCGGCGGCGGCGATGACGCTGGCGGCGATGACGCTGGCGGTGGTGAAGAAGGCGGAGAATAAGTAATTCTCTCCTTAACCACTTGCTTTTAAAAGTAAGTTTTGAAAACGGGTATAATTATAACTAATTAGCCCGTTTTCTTTTTTTATAGGAATATGAAACAAAAAAATTTAAGCAAAAATCAAAGAATTATCTTAAGAATATTCTTTAGTTTATTATTAGCCACTGTTATTTTGTATGCCTTAATTGGTTCAGCGAAATTATCTGGTGCTTCTTATAATATTACACATGGCGAGTATTTTATTACATGGTCTGTGCTTTCAGTTTTATCTTTATTATCAATAAACAATTTTTATAAAAAATAAGAATTCTTTCCTAATTTTCTTTTATAAATACTGATTGATTTTTTTTGCCATTTCTAAATTTGAAGTATCTGGGCTAAAATGTGTAATATAATTACCTCTTTTATCCATTAGATAAATTATTGTTGTGTGATCCACTCCATAGCCGCCATGATCATGACCAGCATGATTAGTAGAATTCTCATTCTTTTTTTCCACATCCATTACTTTTTTTGAAAATATTTTATATTTTTTTTTTACAGTTTCTATTTGATCATTTGTTCCTGTTAGACCTATTATTTTTGGATGGAAATTTGCAAGATATTTTTTTAATTTTGAAACAGTATCTCTTTTAGGGTCAACAGTAATAAAGATGGGAACTAGCTGATTTTTTTTATCAATTTTTTCAATAATTATGCCAATATTATTCAATGTGTTAGGACAAAAATCTGGACAATTTGTAAATCCAAAAAAAACAAGTCGATAATTGTTCTTGAAGCTTTTATTTGTAACTTCTTCACCTAAATGATTTGTGAGTTCAAAACTTCCACCAATTTCAATAGCTGTTTGTTTATTATTATCTTTTAGGTTATAAAAAAAAAAACCGACGATGGTTAAGATCAATAACGCGTAAAATATTTTTTTTTTTAAAAGCATTCCATTTCTGCTTCAGCAGCTATATTTTGAAAGTTTGAATATATTCTCATAGCATTAGGGGTTTGTCTAAACATTACGCTTTTTTCTCCGTAAATTTGTCTTAAACTCATGATTGTTTCAGCATTAACATATTCATCATATGTCATTTGAGATTCAATATAATCTATACTACAAGAGCATTTTTGCATATATGCAAGCGAATCTTCATTTCCTTGCATGCAAGCAAAAACATACTCTACTTTTTCAACTGTTGGAAAATTAATTTGTCCTTCTATATCATTTTTTACCTGTTCTTTATTATTTTCCTCGCATCCAAGAAATAGGAGAAAAGTAAAAATAAACAAAAATTTGAAATCTTTTTTATGCATAATAATTACATTTAACCTAATTTAAGATTTTTTCAAATGTTAAAATCTCTTTCATCAAAGGCTTTTCGGAATTCTCAGAAGGAATAATAGTTTTAATTTGGTAAACCATACCTGGAATTTCATCACATATTGTTACATAATATTTTTTTTTTGAATATTTTATAAATTTTTTTGAATCATAATCTTGTTCATAAGGTATATGTTCAAGAGTTTGTCCTTTAAATTGTTTTCCATTATATTTGCATGTAGCATTACTAATGCTAAATTTACTTTCATCACTTAAAGACCAAGTAATTCTTTTTCTAAAATAAATTACACTTCCCTCAGTAATACGAGTCATTAGCTTAATATCGTGATCCCAAAATGCATGAATTATAGGATTATTATTTTTATATTTTGCAGAAGTTAAATCTTCTTTATTATATCCGCTAAAAAAATCAAACCTTATATCATGGTACCCTTCTTTATCTTTCTCTGGGACTACCATAATAACCCTATCATTAAACCCAGGTTCTAAAGTACCAGTTTTTTTATAAATATATTTTAGTTTTGTTGGTGTTTTAAGGTTTTCTAAATGCTTTTTTGAAACAATTAGTTTGTGAGCCTCTGTGTATTTTGACGTATCAGATATACTTGTTTTAATTACAGTTAAAAAAAGCAAAGAACAAAAAAATATTTTAAATCTTTTTAAAAAAAACATTATTTATAATAATAAAATATATTAAATATAATACTTACGAAAAAATAAAACAAAAAATAATTAAATCAAGAGTAGAATTTTATTATGAAAACAAAAACATATACAGTGTTTATTAAAAATTTATTATGTAAAGCATTTGTTGGAATATATAAGAATGAAAAAAGAACTAAACAAAGAGTTCGTTTTAATGTCTTAATACACGCTGAGGATAATATAAAATATATTAATAGTATTTCTGATTTTGTTTCATATGAAGATGTCATAAATAAAATAAAAAAAGTTTTAAAACGTGGTCATGTACCATTAATAGAAAATCTAGCTGAACTAATAGCAAAAGAATGTTTAAAAGATAAAAAAATACAAACTATTGAAATAAAAATTGAGAAACTTGATGTGTTTAAAGATGCAGAAAGTGTAGGAGTTAAGATTTTAAGAAGACAAAAAAAATGAATAATTTATCAAAAGAAAATAAAAGACTTGGTTGGGTTATAACTGGTTCCGGACATTACTTTGAAGAATGTCTTGACCTCATGTCTAAATTTGGAGATTTTGATCTATTTGTCAGCAAGGCAGCAGAAGAAGTTGTTAGAATGTATAAAAAAACTAATCCAAACTTTCCAAAAAATTGTAGAATTTTTAGGGACACTACTGCAAGTTCCGCACCCGTAGGTTTGTTTTATAAAAATTTGTATCATACTTTAGTTGTTGCTCCAGCTACATCAAATTCTATTGCTAAATTTGTTGCTGGAATATCGGATAATTTAGCAACTAATATTTTTGCACAAGCAGGAAAATGTAAAGTTCCAGCTATAGTATTGGCTTGTGATACCGAACCAGAACATGATACTCAAGCACCAAGTAAGATGGTAAAGGTCTTTCCAAGAAAAATAGATTTAGAAAATACAGAAAAACTAAGATCCTTTGAATTAACAACAGTAGCAGATTCTGTTGAAGAACTAGGTGATATCCTTAATAAAATAAAGAATGTATAAAGAAGTAATTTTATTTTTAACTGGCAAATTAGCTCAAAAACAATTAAGAAATGTTTTAAAAGAAATGTCTGTACCATCTCCATGTAAAAAACCACCGGAATGGAATTACAGAGTAAAAGAATTAGGTTTGTCTGTTGCAGCATTAATGACAGGAGATTTAATTTTAAGAAGACTCAAAGATGTAAAGGGAATAAATAAAATTATTTTGCCTGGCAGAGTAAGAGTTGATACAAAAAAATTACAGAAAAATTATGGAGTACCATTTGAAAGAGGTCCTGACGAATTAAGAGACATTCCGGATTTTTTTGGCAGAAGTAATAAAAAAAAGAAATTAAAAAAATATGATATAAAGATTTTTGCTGAAATTGTAGATGCTCCTAATTCTAATATTGAAAAAATTTTAAAAATAGCAGATAAATATAAAAAAGGTGGGGCAAATGTTATTGATATTGGATGTTTACCAGATACTAAATTTTCTCATTTAGAAAAAACTATTAAAATATTAAAGCAAAAAGGTTTTGTTGTTTCAGTAGATTCAGCTGACCCTCAAGAATTATTAAGAGGTGGGAGGGCAGGAGCTGATTATATTCTTAGTTTAAATGAGAAAACAATAAACATATCAAATGAAGTAAATTCTATTCCAGTTTTGATACCTTCCAAACCAGGAGATTTAAATAGTTTGTACAGAGTTATTGAAAAAATGAAAAATAAAAAAAAACCTTTTCTTGCTGATAGTATTTTGGATCCAATTAATTATGGATTTACGGAGTCTTTGAGTCGATACAGAGAATTAAGAAAAAAATATCCTAAAATTGATATTTTGATGGGTACGGGAAATGTAACTGAATTGACAGATGCTGATACAGCAGGTATGAACGCTTTGTTATTGGGAATATGTACAGAATTAGATATTAATAATGTTTTAGTTGTTCAAGTAAGCGACCATACAAAAAGAGTTCTTGAAGAAACTGATTTGGCAAGAAAAATAATGTATGCTGCAAAAAAAGATCACTCTTTACCTTTAGGGTATGATAGTGGTTTAATATCGTTACATGAAAAAAAACCTTTTACTTCTGTTAAAGAAATTAATGAAACAACAAAAATGATTAAAGATTCAAATTTTAGAATACAAGTGAGTGAAAAAGGAGTGCATGTTTACAATAGAGATGGTCATTATTTAGAACAAGATCCTTTTGCTTTTTTTCCAAAAATAAACTTAGAGAATGATGGAGGGCATGCTTTCTATATAGGTATTGAAACAGCTAGGGCACATATTGCATGGGAATTAGGAAAAAAATACGTTCAAGATGAAGATTTAAAATGGGGTTGCGCACATGATATAAAAGACTTTATTGATTTAACAAAATTTAAAGAACCTGGTCCTACCATGGATGCAAGACAAAAAATGAAACATGATTTACGAAAGAAAAAAAAGAAAATAAACTTTTAAAATGATTAAAGAAGCTATAGTTGTAACCACAAATAATAAAGGCAAGGCGCATGTTGCTCCTATGGGTATAAAGTGTTATGGAAAACAATTAATTATTTCTCCTTTCATTCCTTCTAAAACATTTAATAATTTAAGAGAGAATCCTTTTGCTGTTATAAATTATATAGACGATGTAAGAGTTTTTGCTAAATGTTTAATAAATAATGAAAGACATAAGATTAATCCAACAAAAAGAATAAAAGGTTATTATTTACAAAATGCTTTAACATATCTTGAAGTAAAAGTTATTAATTTTAAAGCAAATAGCATAAGACCAATTTTTAAATGTAGAATCTTAAAACAAACAATTTTAAAACCTTTTAATGGATTCAATAGAGCCCAAGCAGCTGTAATAGAAGCTTCAATACTTTTTAGCAGATTAAATATCTTACCTTTTAAAAAAATTCAAAAAGAAATAGATTATTTACAAATAGCAATAGATAAAACTGCAGGCACTAGAGAAAAACTAGCTTGGAATTTGTTGATGAAAAAAATAAAAGAATTTAAAAAAAAGGGATAAAAAATGCAACTTCAAACTAAGATTTTAACAAGCGTAAAATCTTTTAAAGAAACCTCACTAGTATCTTTATACAATGTAGATATTATTGATTTTAAAGACCCTGATACAGGTGTTCTTGGGGCTATGCCAATAGAAAAAATAAAATCATGTTTGAGAATTTTACCTTCTTGCCAAGAAACTAGCGCGACAATAGGAGATGTTGGTAATACAGACAGTATTAAAGCAAAAGTTATTAAATTATCAAAAATAAATATTGATTTTGTAAAAGTAGGAGTTTTTTTTAATGAAAATGAACTTTATAAGTTATCTAATCTTAAAAGTTTAATAAGAAAAAATAAAAAATTAATAGCAGTGATTTTTGCAGATCATAATTACAGTTACCAAATAGTAAAGAAAATTAAAAAAGCAAATTTTGATGGAATATTAATTGATACAGCAAATAAAAAAAGAGGAAATCTAAGATATTTTATGAGTAAAAAAAAAATTAAGAATTTTATCAATATATCTAAAAAAAATAAATTAAGTATAGGCCTTGCAGGTTCTTTAAAGATTTCAGATATAAATCCATTATTGAAATTAGAACCTGATTATATTGGTTTTCGTAGTGCATTATGTTCTGGATATAAAAGAAATTTAGATATTTGTCAAAAGTCCTTAAACGAAGTTACGATAAAATTTAAAAAAAATTTATTTGAAGTTGCTATATAAAAGAAAGGCCACTGATACTGCTGTTTCGCAATTTAGTAATTTTTTGTTTGTGATAAAATTTTTTAATATTTTGTTAAAAGGAAAATAATTTTTGTTGTTATAAATTTCTTTAATCAAAAAACTCCCAACACCTAATCCAATTATAGGAATGTTTTTTTTAAAAAATTTTTTTTTTATTTTTTCAATAGCATTTCGAAAAATTTTTTTTTGAGTATTTTCTATTTCAATAGATATTTTTTTCCAATCTTTAAATTTTTCATCTTTATAGTCTTTAGCTAACAATCTAGCAATACGCCGTGCACTTGCTACTGGATTTTTTGGTTTTTTATCTTGCGTACTAATAAGATCCATGTTCTTTGGCAATTTATTTAATATTCTATATACGTCTGCAATATCAGCAAAATTTTCTTGAATTAAAATATGTTTCTTTTTTTTTAAATGTAGATTCTTGACAATTGAAGTAATAGGAGTTCTTAAAACGCCAGAATAAATTAATTCACCATTAGAAAGTCTTTCAGAATCATTAAACCCTTTAACAACAATTTTTTTATTTTTAATTGGAACTATATCCGTTGTTGAAGAGCCAATATCAACTAATATACAGTTTTTAATGTATTTGGATATAAAACTAGCAGATGCATGCCAATTCATCGAACTTATATTATCGGTATTTAATATAGCATCTTTTCTTTTTAGAAAGTTTTCATTAATGCTGTAAAAAAAAACTTTTTTTTCTGGAAAAATTTTACAAAATAATTCAATAATTTTTTTTACACCTTTTTTTTTATTTTTAAAAATATCAACTAATTCTGCTGTCATCGTTACAGCATGATAATCGCAATTTCCAAAATTATTTTTTATACTTATTATTGATTTTCTTAGATTATCTATATTTAACCAAATAGGGCAGTAAATTTGATTTGATTTAATCTTATAATTTTTAAAATTTATTATTGATGCTTTTAAATTTGCTCCTCCGATATCCCAGCCTACAATTTTCATTTTTTTTACTTTATCATAAATTATTTAAAATTTTTTTAGCAATATTAATTTTTATTTTTTTACTTAAATCTTTATAAGAAGTCGTAATTCTAGGATTTATATCGATAAATATAATATTTTTCTTTTGTTTAATAAAATCAATTCCTAGAAAACCTTTAGGTTGGGGTAAAAATCTGATTATTTTTTTGATATATTGCTCAATTCTTTCTTTATTATCAATTTTTTTTATATATTTAGTTCCCTTGAAAACAATTTTTTTTTTATTTAAAGATATAATTTGTTTATTAAAGTTTAATATTTCTAATTTTTTATTTTTTACAAAGATATTTGCACTAAAACTATTACCTTTAATCAGAGGCTGTATTATAAAATTTGTTTTCTTTTTACTGAAGAAATTCTTTAAATTTTTTTCATTATTAAATAAATAAGTCTTTTCACAACCGGCACCATCGTCAGGTTTAACAACCCAGTTAAAATTTTTCTTAAATTTAATTTTTTTTTTATTTGTATATGTAGATACAGTAGGTATGTTTATTTTTTTTAAAAACTTGTAAGTTTTAAATTTACTACTTGTAATTTTTACAACATCTAAATTATTTGCAATTACTCTCTTTTTTGATAACAAACCTAATTTTATTATTTTAAATAATTCATTATTTGTTTCAGGCGCAATTGGCATAAATAAATCAGATTTTTTTAGTATTAATTTCCAATGCTTCCAAGGATTATTTTTTATAATGAAACATTTTGTGTTTTTAATACTTTTAATTATTTTAAATCTACCATCTCTTGTATAAATAATTTCAAGATTAGGTATTTTACTAAAATCTTTTAATAGGGAATTAATTATTGCCTCTGCTTGAACAAATAATTTTTTAGGAATTTTTTTGCCAAAATACCCTCCACCTGTTACAAATTCACATATAAATATTTTTTTTTTCATAATGGAAATAATACCTGCTATTGATATATTAAATAACATTGTAGTCCAAGCTAAGGGTGGGAAAAGAAAAAATTACAAGCCTCTTAAGTCACAAATGTTTATTTCTAATTCTCTTGAGGATGTAATTCGTATTTTTTTAAAAGAATATAATTTTAAAAAATTTTACATCGCTGATTTAAATTCAATAACAAAAAAAAATAATAATTACACAATAATTAAAAAAACTATTAAAAAATTTCCAAAAATAGACTTTTGGATAGATTATGGAATAACTACATACGAAGATTTTGAAAGATTTAAATTAGATAAATGTACATTGGTTTTAGGGTCAGAAACTTTAAAAAATAGCGATGAATTAACAAAAATAATATCTAGAAAAAATAAATACAAATCAATTCTTTCTTTAGATTTTAAAAATAGTTTCTTCTTAGGTCCTATTGAAATATTAAAAAAGAATAAATTATGGACTAAAAAAATAATTTTAATTTTTTTAAATAAAGTTGGTAGTAATAAAGGGCCAGATTTTAATTTAATAAAAAAAATTAAAAAAAAATTTAAAAATAATTTTTATTTAGGTGGCGGTATAAGAAATAATAGAGATATAAAAAAATTAAAAAAAATAGGTTTTGCTGGCGGCATATTATTCAATGCAATTCATAGAAGACAAATAATTTACAAAGATTTATAAATAAATAAAAAAAAAAGCGAGAGGTAAATCCTCTCGCTTTAACAGTACTGTTGGAAAAATTCGTTAAACTTTTACTTTTCCAAAAGGATGTTCTGCAGATGATTTTTGAGATACAACATCTTTTGCTGTTGGTTCTCCTTTAATAGCTCTTTCCAGAGATTCTTTTACAGCTTGATAGTTGTAATCGTAGATTTTTTGATCATCTTTAGCATCCCAGTGAATAAAAACACCTACACAAACAAATACATCGTCTGCTTCACCTGATGGAATAGTACCATCTTCAACAGAGTCAGCAACAGCTCTTGCTACTGCGGCCTGAGCCGGACCAAACATTTGAACAGCTTGTTTAGCACCTTTTATAGTAACTTTGTTAAACATTACTGTATTTGGTTTAGCTGGAAGATTAGGCGCTACAACTGCAAG
>CAYNCC010000040.1:0-8921 GCA_964396035.1 uncultured Alphaproteobacteria bacterium | reverse complement strand
TATATATACTTTTTTTTTATTATTAAAAATAAAATATGAATAAAAAAGATAAAAATGATAAAAATAATAGTATGTGGTTAATTAGAACCTATTCAGGACATTCATCAGCGAAGGAATCTAATAAACTTTATAAGGCAAATTTAAAAAGAGGTCAAACAGGATTATCAGTTGCTTTTGATTTACCTACTCAAACAGGCTATGACTCTGATCACATTTTAGCAAAAGGTGAAGTAGGGAAAGTTGGTGTTCCAATATGTCATCTTGGAGATATGTTAGATTTATTTGAAGGAATTCCAATTGGCAAAATGAATACTTCAATGACAATTAATGCAACTGCAGCTTGGTTGCTTTCTTTATACATTGCTGCTGCTGAAAAAAGAGGTTTTAAAAGAAAAGATCTTCAGGGAACAACACAAAATGATGTAATCAAAGAGTATTTGTCAAGAGGCACATATATTTTTCCTCCTAAAGAAAGTATGAAATTAACATCTGATATTATTTCTTTTACTTATAAGGAAATACCAAAATGGAACCCTATTAATGTATGTTCTTATCATTTGCAGGAAGTGGGAGCTACGCCAGAACAAGAATTATCATATGCTTTAGCAAATGCATGTGAAGTCTTAGATAATGTAAAAAAAAATGGACAAGTTCCAAGAAAAGATTTTCCTAAAGTGGTTGGACGAATCAGCTTTTTTGTTAATGCAGGTATTAAATTTATTACTGAAATGTGCAAAATGCGAGCAATGAATGATTTATGGAATCAGATCTGCACTAAAAGGTATGGAGTAAAAGATAAAAAATTTAAGAGATTAAGATACGGCGTTCAGGTGAATTCTTTAGGATTAACTGAGCAGCAACCAGAGAATAATGTTTATCGTATCTTGATAGAAATGTTAGCTGTTGTTTTGTCAAAAGATGCTAGAGCCAGAGCCGTTCAATTACCTGCATGGAATGAGGCTTTAGGCCTTCCGCGTCCATGGGATCAACAATGGAGCATAAGACTACAACAAATTGTAGCTCAAGAAACAGATCTTTTAAACTATGAAGATATTTTTAATGGTTCTAAAACAATAGACAAGAAAGTAAAAGAACTTATAGCCAAAGTTAATAAAGAATTAAAAATTATAGATAAAATGGGTGGAGCAGTTGCATCAGTAGAGAATAGTTATATGAAACAAAATTTAGTTAAATCTATGTCTGAGAGAGTTGGCGCAATCGAAAGTGGTGAACAAGTAGTTGTAGGTGTTAATAAATTTACTGAAACTGCTGAATCTCCATTAACAGTAGATAATAAAGGTTTTATGAAACTTGACACAAAGTCAGAATCTGAGCAAATAAAAAAACTAAAAATTTGGAGAAAAAAAAGAAATGAAAAGAAATGTCAATATTTCTTAAAAAAATTAAAATTAGATTCAAAGGAAGGCAAGAATATCATGCAATCATCAATTGAATGTGCACATGCAGGAGTAACAACAGGAGAATGGGCAGGAACGCTAAGAGAAGTTTATGGAGAATATAGAGCGCCTACAGGTGTAGGAAAATCGATAATGAAACATTCTGATTTGTCGTTTAAAAAAATTAATTCGAGAGTTAACAAACTATCTTCAAAATTAAATAGAAGAATAAAATTACTAATTGGCAAACCTGGTTTAGATGGTCACTCGAGTGGTGCCGAACAAATAGCTGTAGCCTCACGTGATATTGGAATGGAAGTTGTTTATGAAGGAATTAGACTTACTCCTCAGCAAATTGTAAATACAGCTATAGAAGAAAGTGTGCATATGATTGCATTATCAATTTTATCCGGTTCACATTTATCTTTAACATCAGAAGTTATTAAATTAATGAAAAAAAACAATCTTTCACTTCCACTAATTGTTGGAGGCATAATTCCATCTGAAGATGAAAAAAAATTACTTAAATTAGGTGTTAGTAGAATATATACTCCAAAAAATTATGACATAAAATCTATTATGGATGATTTTGTAAGAATTTTGGAAAAGTTTTATTAACATCTTTTAATGGCATTTATTCAAAGAATAAAAGAATGTAATAAATTTAACAAATTAAATTTTTTTAAATTTTTTATAAATAATTTTCATTTAGGCTATATAAAAAAAAAAAATATAAATTTAATAAAAGAGTTTCCAAATATATTAAAATTAAAAAATAACAAAGTTTATCTAGATAAAAAATTTAATAATTTTCAAAAGAGATCAAATGCAATTAATAAAATTTTTAAATTTTTATGTAATAATAAAATAATTAAATCTAATCATAGGGAATATTTCCCAATTTTTAATTCATTTAAAAGAAAACCTTTATTGAAAGTGCAAAGATTATTAGGACCTTTTTTTGGTTTTCAATTCTTTGGCGTTCATTTAAATGGTTTTTTTAAAGAGAATGAAAAATACTTTATGTGGATAGGAAAAAGATCTAGTAAAGGAAATTTTCCAAATGACCTTGATCAAATAGCAGCTGGTGGTTTGCCATATGGGGTAGGTATAAAAGAAAATTTAATTAAAGAATCTTTTGAAGAAGCTGGAATACAAAAAAAATTATCTTCAAAATCAAAATATGTTGGAACTGTGTCTTACGGAGTAGAGACTAAAATTGGTTTTAGTAGATATATATTATTTTGTTATGATTTACAATTGCCTAAAAGTTTTATACCTAATAATCATGATGGTGAAATTGTTAAATTTTATATATGGCCTATAGAAAAAATATTAAATATTATAAAAAAAACTAGAAAGTTTAAATTCGATTGCGCCATGGTTATAATTCATTTTACCTTAAGGAGAAAAATTATAAATTCAAAAAAATTAAGTCATTTATTAAATGTTAATAAAGATATTAAAATATTAAGCGGACATAAAGCAGATTAATTATTTATGCAAGAAATACAGTTTGAAGAATATCCTAAAGAAAATTTCAAAAGCGATTCAATTGTGATTTTGTTACATGGAATAGGAGCCGATGGTTTTGATTTATTACCTTTAGCAAAATATTGGTCAAAAAATTAATAAATACCAAATTTTATTCTTTACATGCTCCTTTTGAATATAATTTAGGGGGTATTGGGAAACAGTGGTTTGATTTGCAAGATAGAGATCAAACACGAATATTAAATGAAATTGAATTAATTAAACCCATGTTAATAAATTTTTTTAATAAAAAAATAGAAGAAAATAGGAGTTCTTATGAAAAATTAATTTTAGTTGGTTTTAGCCAAGGCACAATGGTTGCTTTAAATATTGGGATATCTATTAAAGAAAAAATCAAAAGTATTTTAGGTTATTCCGGTGGTGTAATATTATCTAAAAGTGGAAAAATTAATATTGCTGCAAAACCTAGTATTTGTTTAATACATGGAGAAAAAGATGAAGTTGTTCCATCGAGAATGATGATAACATCTAAATCTATATTTAAAGAAAATAATTTTTCAATTGAAACTCATTTAATTGACAATTTGGGGCATAGTATAGATAATAAAGGTTTAGATATTGGTCAAAAATTTCTTATAAAGAATTTAAAATAAAAAAAAATTGAGTAATATCATTATGAGCTTATTTTATTGTTATGAGTTTAAGTTTTAAAACATTAGTATTAAACGCAGATTATAAACCTTTAACATATTTTCCTTTGTCAGTTTGGGATTGGAAAGATAGTATTAAAGCGGTTTTTTTAGAAAAAGTAAATGTTGTCTCTGAATATAAAGAAGTCGTGCGTTCACCGTCTATATCAATTAAGATTCCAAGTGTTATAGCATTAAAACAATTTATAGTTTGCTCAAGGAGACCTGCATTTACTCGTTTTAATGTTTTTTTGAGAGATGAATTTGAATGTCAATATTGTTTAAAAAATGAGACTTTAACATTTGATCATATTTTACCTAAATCGAAAGGAGGTAAAACAACTTGGGAAAATGTTATTACTGCATGTTCTCAATGTAATTCATCAAAAGGAAATAAAACTTTGGAAGAATCAAAATTTATTCCAAAAAGAAAACCATTTGAACCTTCTATAGATTATCTTCAAAAGAAAATAAAAAACTATCCGCCTAATTATTTGCATGATAGTTGGAGAGATTATCTTTATTGGGATAGTGAATTAAAGCCTTAAATTTTTTTTTTCATTTTTAAAGAAAATATAAATAAAAAAAGAGAAATAATAATATTATATCCTGCAAGAGAAACTCCAAATAAAGAAAACGTTGTATTTTTACAGGATA
This sequence comes from uncultured Alphaproteobacteria bacterium, assembly GCA_964396035.1. Lineage (GTDB taxonomy): Bacteria > Pseudomonadota > Alphaproteobacteria > CAYNCC01. Next base: position 4,684 of record CAYNCC010000040.1, on the reverse strand, counting down.
TATATTCTTTTTTTAACAAATAATCCTTCAAGTTTTCACTTTTTAGTTCAGTATTATTTTCACAACTTATAAAAGAATCCCAAAAATTATTTTCAATACCGAAATGGTAACTTGCTAAAAGCAAACTAATAAAAAAAACTGTAATAAGAAAATAAAATAAAAATTTTGATATTTTATTATTTTTAATAACCAATAATAATAAAGATAAAAAAATAGCAACAAAATAAGGAATTCTTTGATAAAGACATAATGAACAGGGTTCTAAATTTAAGAAATACTCTAAATAATAAACAATTACCAGAATGATCGAGCACAAAGATAATATGAGTATATTAAAATTTTTTAAGTTTTTAATCATAGGACTTTAAATATAATTTAAATACTTTAATGACAAATAAACTAATATTAAAATTAAAAAAATTAAAAATGATATAAAACCAAATCTTTTTATTAAGATATATTCAATTTTTTTTCCATAAAAATATAGTAATGTTGCTATTAAAAAGAACCGAGCACCTCTTGAAAAAAAGGAAGTTATTAAAAATTCTAAAAAATTCATTTTTATTAACCCACTAAAAATTGTAATAACTTTATATGGTATAGGTGTAAAACCACCAGCAGCAACTATCCAAATACCAAATCTTTTATACAAATCAGAAAAGATGGAGAATTTTTCATTTAAATTATAGTAATTAAGAATATCTTTTCCTAATGTGTCAAAAAATAAAATTCCTATAAAGAATCCTAATATTCCCCCTAAAACAGAGAAAATAGTGCATAGAAATGCGATATAAAATGCATTATATCTTTGAGCTAAAATTAACAGAATTAAAAAAATATCTGGAGGTATTGGAAAAATAAAACTTTCTACAAATGCTACTAAAAGTAAAAAGGGTAGTGCGTAATTCTTCTTTGAGAGATTTATTATTTTTTGGTAATATTTTTCTATCATTTACATTATTTTTGGTAGGCGTGGACGGACTTGAACCGTCACGGTGTTGCCACCAGTGGTTTTTGAGACCACCCTGTCTACCAATTCCAGCACACGCCCTAACAAATTAATAATTATAATTTCATTTTCCTTTCAAGAAAATTAAATTTTAAATCAACAAAAAATAATAGGGTTGTTATAGTCATCAATCCTATAGGAGCATAAGGACTTGTCCAACAAAATAACATTAAAAATAATAAAAATTTTATAAATGAATTTAAAAATCTAGAAAATTTAAAATTTAATGTTTCAATTATAAAAAACAAACATGGGATAGTAATTAGGATATCATAACTCTTAAGTCTTGGAAGAAATATTGAAAGAACAATAATACTAAAGGCTAAGGCTATACTTTTATTTTTTAAAATTTCAGATTTTTTAAATAAAAAAATTAAAATAGGGAACAAGCTTCCTAAAATTAAGAAATAAGTTATATATTTTAAATAATTTGCAGAACTAAAATAATTATCTAGTATTCTGAACAACCCTCTTCCAAAGTCTCCTTCATCTCCAATGAATTTGGAGAATTTAAGGGAATTTATCCAATCAATAAAAAGTTCATTATTTAGATAAAATGAAATTAAATAAATTAAAGTAATAAGAATTAAGTAAAAAAAAATTTTTATAAAAAGTTCCTTATTTAAATCTCTTATTAAAAAGGGTATTCCAAAAAAAATTAGATAAGGGAATTTAATTAATGAAAGCAAAGATAAAATTAAGTAAAAAATATAATCTTTTTCTTTACTTAAAAAAAATAAACTAATTGCAAAAAGACCACTTAGAATTATAGACAAATTGCCTGTAAAAAAAACAGAAAGGGAAATGCCTCCAAAAGATATCAAAAAAATATATAAAAATTTTGAGTTTATTTTAAAAATTTTAAAAAGAATTATAGGAATAGAGAAATAAAAAATAAAAATAAACAGAAACCAAAATTTTACTATATTTAAGTATTCAAAATTGGTAATAAATTTAAAAAAATAAAATACAGCTGGTGGATTAAAAAAAGGAGAATTATGTATTTCTAGCCATTCTTTATAAGGGTTATTTCCTTGATTTAATATTTCAGAACCAGCGTATATTAAATAAAAATCAGAAAAAAAAACTTGAAAAAAATTTGGATAAATTAAATATTTTTGTAATATTTCGTTATAAAAATTTCTTGAAAAGATTATTATAGTTGCAACAATTAAAATTGTAAGAAATACAGTATTTATATTTTTTTTTATCACAATGAATTTATCAAAAAATAAAAATAATTGGCTACCACCAACTAGTTTTGAGGAAAAAATAAAACATATAATTATTCCTAGTAAATTATACATCAGAAGATTAGTTTTGAAAGAATGGATAAAGGGTAGAAAAGATATTAGAATTTTAAAATATCTTATAAATAAAGAAAAAAATTCTATTGATGTAGGAGCATATAAAGGAGTCTATACATATTTTTTAGCTAAATATTCGAAGAAAGTTTATGCATTTGAACCAAATCCAAAGTCCTATAAAATTTTAAGAAAAACTGTAAATAAAAATGTGGAAGTTTTACCATATGCACTTTCTGATAAATCTTCATTTGATTTTTTAAAAATTCCAAAAGGTAAAAAAGGTTACTCCAATCAAGGAGGATCTATAAGAAATGTTAAATTGGATAAAAATTTTGGAAAATTACAAATAGAGACAAAGAAAATTGATGATTTAAAATTAAAAAATATTGGATTTATAAAAATTGATGCAGAAGGTGTGGAACTCAAAGTTCTTTATGGTGCAAAAAAATTAATAGAAAAACATAAACCTACTTTACTTATTGAAATTGAGGAAAGATATATTTCTGAACCTATAGAAAAATCACTTAACAAAATTCTTAGTTTAGGATATCGTGGTTTTGCTTTGATTGGGGAAACGCTAACACCTCTGAGATTTTTTGATGGTAACAAGAATCATAGATTAGATTATGGTCCTGATTATCATGCAAATGCATTTATTTTTTGTGCAAAATAAAATATGTATAATCTTTTTAAATTTTCTTTTTTATTTTTCTTTGCTGCAATACTTGTTAATTTAATTCTTTATGTTCCTGTTAAGTCAAAAGAAGATATTTTAACTACGTACCCAGTTACTGCTAAAGAATTATTGGTGGAATGTGAAGAATGGATACCTGGACAAACTGCTGTGCAACAAAAAGAAAAAAGAGAAGTTCCTTGTATAAGATATTTGCAATCAACTATTAACACCTATCAATTATTACGTTCTAGTCATTTGGAAAATTTGCCTGATTTATGTATTCCAAAAAATTTTAATATTAATAGAAATAAAGATATTTTTATTGAATATATAAAACAAAATCCAGATGAATTAAATATAGATGCTTCAACAGTTATTTTAAAATCCTTAAAAAATGCTTATTGCAAATAATAAAGTTTTTAATTCATTTGTAACAAAATTTTGGTATATTCAGGTTATTTTAAAATAGTAGTTATATAGGATAAAATGAGTTTAGATTTAGGACAACTAGCATTATGGCAGAATATAACAGTGGCTGTTTTGTTAGGATTATTTTTTATCTTTGTAATTATAAAATTTTTCAAAATTATAGGATTTACAGAAAGTGGTTTTGGTAAACTTTTACTAAAAGAACAAATTATTGCTAAACCAGGATTTAGTAGATGGTGGGTTCCTGTGGCTTCTGTTTCAATTCATTTGTGTATCGGATCGGTTTATGCTTGGAGTATATTTAATCCTGCATTAATTAAAGCTATAGGAGTTGTTACAAGCTCAGCTGATGATTGGGCTTTGAAGGAAGTGGTTTGGATTTATTCTACAGCAATTGTATTTTTAGGCTTAGCAGCAGCCTTTGCAGGAACTTGGTTAGAAAAGGTTGGGCCAAGAATGGTTGGGTTAGTAGCTGCTTTTTGTTGGGGAGGCGGTTTTTTAATTGGAAGTGTAGGCATTATTAATCATCAACTTTGGTTAATTTATCTTGGTTATGGTGTTATAGGTGGTTGCGGTCTTGGGTTAGGTTATGTATCACCAGTTTCCACATTAATTAGATGGTTCCCTGATAGAAGAGGGATGGCTACTGGTATGGCTATTATGGGATTTGGTGGAGGAGCATTTTTTGGAGCTAGAATTAAAGATTTTTTTATTCAATATTATTATAAAGCACCTGAATTATTATCTAATATTTCAGAATCAGATTTAATTACAAAAGCGGGAAAAAGATTTACTGAAACAGCTGAAGGATTAAAAGAGGTTGTTGTAGTTGGAACAAATGATGTTGCAAATATGATTGTGCCTGGAGATGCGGGAGTTTATTTAGTTGGGTCAGGATCAGTTGGTGTTTCAGAAACATTTTTTACTCTTGGCGCAATATATTTTGTTGTTATGACTATAGCAGCATTATCATATAGAGTTCCTGCAGAAGGCTGGATGCCGAAAGGGTGGACGCCTCCTAGTGACGCAGAAATTGAAAAGAAAATGATTACTACTAAACATGTTCATATTGATGAAGCTTTAAGAACTCCGCAGTTTTATCTTTTATGGGTAATTCTTTGTTTTAATGTTACTGCTGGAATAGGAGTTTTGGGCGTTGCCAAGACAATGATTACTGAAATATTTCAAAAGAAAGCAGCTTTAATTGTTACAAGTGCCTTTACCACGTGGTATGTAATGCTCATTAGTATTTTTAATATGGCA
>CAYNCC010000039.1:0-9077 GCA_964396035.1 uncultured Alphaproteobacteria bacterium | reverse complement strand
ATGGTTTACAAGACCAGGAGAAATATCAGATTATGTTTATAAAAAGAAAATCAATCAAACAAATTGAAGAAGGAAAAGAATTAGCGCCTAAGTTTGATAATCTAGGATTAATTCAGGTAGTCACAACACACTTTAAAAAAGGCGTTGTATTAATGCATGGATATATGAATAAAGAAGCTTTAAAAAAAACAATTGAAACTGGAGAAGCTTATTATTGGAGTAGATCTAGAAAAACTATTTGGCATAAAGGATCTACAAGTGGTTTTATACAAAAAATAAAGGAATTAAGAATAGATGATGATCAAGATGCTATATGGTTAAAAGTTGATACTAAAGCGAGTTGCCATGTAGGATATAAGTCATGTTTTTATAGATCTGTACCATTAAAAACAAAGAAAAAAATTAAAATGGTTTTTAAAGAAAAAAGAAAAGTCTTTAATCCAAAAAAAATCTACAAAAATATTAAGAATCCAACAAAAGTTTAAAATTTTTAATTAATGTATTAATCTGCTTTCACTTTTAAAAAATACAAAATTTTTAATTAATTTTATAACTAATTCAATTCTTTTTTCATGATTTTCAGCTTCTATAATCCCTTGATTTTCAATTGCATCAAAGGAAATTTCCCTAGAAATTATTTGTATGATTTCATTAATTGGAATATCGTTAATTTTTTTTTTTAAAAATTTATGATTAAGAGTCTTAATAAAATTTTGTATATGTTGTAAAAAAATTTCTTTAGTTTTTTTATTAATTTTTTGATTTAAATCTAAATCTTTTTCAAATATTTTCCAAATAGGCATAACCCTTCTATATCCATTTTTTAGTGATAATTCTTTTCTTATTTTAAATCTTATAGTGCCTTCTAAAACTAGTAAAAATTTATTATCATGTGTTTTTTCATAAAATATAATCTTACCAGCACATCCTATTTGAAAAACTTCAGGAATTGAATTTTTTTTATTTTTAATCTGTATCATGCCAATCATTTTATTATTTTTTAAAACATCACGAACCATATTTAGATATCTTGATTCAAAAATATATAAAGGTAAATTTGCTGAGGGTAAAAATAAAATGTTTTTAAGAGGAAAAATAGGCAACACTTTAGGTAAATTGCTAATCATAATTTAAAATTAAATAAAATTTATTTGTAAAGTGTCAAGACAGAATAGTAAACCCCCATAAAAAAAAGCGGGGGTTAACTGTTTAATTAGACTTCAGCACAAGCATAGCTGTTGATTTCAAGACCAACTGCAACTTCTGCTACTTTAGGTGTATACCAAGTCATAATAAATACCTCCATAATTAAACTTGAACTAAATGTAATTAAAAAATATGGCTAAAATAGGGCTTTTTAATTTAAATTATCGATTTCTCTTATCAATTTAATTGATTTAAAAAAAAAGAAATGTTCTTTATTATGACCATAAATAAAATGCCTCTTTGAGTATTTTTCGTAGCATAAAAATTAAAAAATGATTGATAAATTTCACACTGTAATAATAGGTGGAGGATGTCTAGGAACAGCCTGTGCTATTTCATTGGCAAAAAAATTAAATTCAGGAACTAACAATATTTGTATTCTTGAAAAAGGATTGTTAGCTGGAGGCATAAGTTCTAGACATAGCGGAATTATTCGTTCAGCTAATGCATCAATCCAAGCGGCTACTTTTGCTGAACAAGCTAATGATATTTGGCGTAATATAGTAGATTTTTGGGGGATAGACATAAAGCCTAAATGTCCAGGAGCTATATGGATTGCAAAAAATGATAAAAAAGAAGCAGCTAAAACTTGGACAAATCTTGAAAAAAATTTAAATAAAGCGAATATTGATTTCTATCGAATAAAAGCTAAAAAAATCAAGAATCTTACAAATAATTTAATACGAATAAATGAAAAAGAAGAAATTTATTTTCACGAACCTAATGCAATGCTTTTTGATCCAATAGAAGTAAGAAATAAAATGTATGATGCTATTAAAATTAATGGCATTAAATTAAAAGAAAATACTAGAGTTACAGGATTTGAATTAAAAGCAGGAAATAAAATAAAAAAAATTAAAACAAACCATGGAAGCATATTAGCTGAAAATATAATAAATGCTGCAGGTGGGTGGTCGCCGCAAATATTTGAGAACATTAATGTTAAAATACCAGTAAGTTTACAACCAGTTTATGTTTCAAATTGGTTAGTTAGTAAAAACAAATTACCACAAGATCTCCCAATTATCGCCGATTATATAAACCTGTCATATTTTAGGACATGGAGAGATGGAGAATTGCATATTCACCAACCGCGTGATAGATCTCCATCTGCTATAGCACGTAGTTTTGCAGAAGAATCAACATCAATGAAAGGAGCAGATGTTTATTTCGATTCTTCAAATTTTACGGCATCATATTCTGAAACTAGCAAATATGCAGAAATGATAAGGGACAGATTCCCAAACGCAGCCCCATATATTTTCAATGGAGGATATATATCCTTTTTTGATATAACACCTGATTTACAATTTATTTTGGGCGAAGACAAAGACATTTCAAATCTTTATCATTGTTTAGGAGCGGGGCAAGCCTTTAAATATGCACCAATTTTCGGAGAAATCTTGTCTGATTTAATTTTAAAAAGAAAAACAAAAATTAAAAATTTTAACTTAAATGAATTTTCAATAAAAAGATTTTATAAACCACAGATGAAAAAATTCTGGAACGATGTTCATGGTTCAAAAAATACTTTAAAAGTCAGGGAACAAGCTACAGTATAATATTTTAGTTATTAATTCTCCACTTAGTGCCTTTAGGCGAATCTTCTAAAATAATGCCATCTAAAGCTAATTCATTTCTAATTTTATCTGCATCAGCAAATTTTTTTTCTTTTCTTGCTTGATTTCTATTAAATATTAACTTTTCTATTTTTTTTTGGTCTATATTTTTTAATTTTTTTATTTGATTCATCCATTCAGTTTTTGTTAATTGTAATATTCCTAAATAATTAGCTGCTGATTTTAATTGATCCTTTAAGTTTCTGTTTTTTGATAGTTCAAATAATTCTTTAAGCGCTTCAGGTGTATTTAAATCGTTTAAAAGTGCTTCAAAAAATTTTTTTGGAGGTTTAGCATTTTTAAAACTCTTTTCATCTCCGATAATATCATAAAGACTTTCCAGATTTTTATTTGCTTGAATAAGTATATTTTCATTCCAGTCTAGAGGTTGTTTATAATGAGTTGTAAGCATTGCTAGTCTTATGGTCTCACCTGTATAATTTTTTAATATGTCATTAACTAAAATAATATTACCTACTGATTTAGACATTTTTTCTTTATCCATAGAAATAAAGCCATTGTGTAGCCAATACTTGCTTAACGGTTTGCCATTGTGAGCACAATTACTTTGTGCAATTTCATTTTCATGATGAGGAAAAATTAAATCGTTGCCTCCCAAATGAATGTCTATAGTTTCTCCCAAATAGGTTTTGATCATGCTAGAACATTCAATATGCCACCCCGGTCTTCCTCTGCCCCAAGGACTGTCCCAACCAGGTTGATCTTTTGTAGAAGGTTTCCATAGTACAAAATCCATTGCATTTTTTTTATAGGGGGCCACTTCTACTCTTGCCCCTTCTAACATTTCATTTTTTTTTATTTTTGATAATTTTCCATAATCTTTAAATAATGGAACATGAAATAAAATGTGATTTTTTGCTTCATAGGCAAATTTTTTTTCTAATAAAGTAGAAATCATTTTTATAACTGAATGTATATTTTGAGTAACTGTCGGCTCAATATCAGGAGGCAAAACATTTAAAGCACGCATATTTTCGTTATATATTTTTGAATATTTTAAGGAAATTATTTCAATTGAAACTTTTTCTTCCTTTGATTTCGCGTTAATTTTATCATCAATATCAGTAATATTTCTAACATAAACAATTTTTTTAAAAAGGTTTCTAAGAATTCTCACTAAAATATCACCAACAATTGCAGGCCTTGCATTTCCTATGTGTGGATGGTTATATACAGTAGGACCACATGCATAAATTTTTACAGTTTTATTTAGGGGAACAAAAGTTTCTAATTTCTTTGATAAAGTATTAAATATTTTTAAATTCATATTATTTTAATATTTTATTTTATAATAATATTATGAAAAAAATTCTTAAAATTTTACTTTTTCTTTTATTATTTAATTGTCAAACCGTTCCAGTAAGCGAACGCCAACAATTAATTCTTTTACCAGAAAGTTATATTAACAAACAAGGCGCTATAGCTTACAAACAATTTTTACAAAAAGCGAATGTAGTTAGTAAGAGTAACCCACAAAATAAAGAACTTCAAACTATAGCTAAGAATATAGAACAAGCTATACATCAATATTTTATTTTAGAAAACAAGCCGGACCCAACAAAAAAATATAATTGGGAAATAAATTTAGTCAAAGAGGAACAAGTTAATGCATGGGCAATGCCAGGGGGAAAAATAACGTTTTATACCAAGATTTTAGAGATTGCAGAAAATGAAAATGGAATTGCCGCAATAATGGCACATGAAATGGCCCATGTAGTAGGTAAACATGGAAATGAGAGAATGAGTCAAGCTTTATTAATTGATGTTGCAACTTCTGTAGCACAAACCGCAACAGGGGCAACTCTTCAAGGAGGGGCTAAAACAGCTTATAATTTGCTTAGAACTTATGGAATTTTTTTGCCATTTGGTAGAAAACAAGAAGCAGAATCTGATTATTTGGGATTAGTTTTTATGACTTTAGCAGGCTATGATCCTGATGAAACAGTTAAATTGTGGGAAAGAATGGCAGCACATGCAAAAGAAAAAGGTGGAGCGCCTCCTGAATTTATTAGTACGCATCCATCAAGCGAAAGTAGAATTAAAAATTTTAAAAAATGGATACCAGAAGTTAAAAATAAATATTCTTCATATCAACATAATTATTTTTTTAAAAAAAATTAAAACAATGATTTTTTTTCTTGTTCCTGTGCTCTTTGATTAATTCTGTCATGAACACTCATATTATTTTTTCTATTTCTTTTTCTAATAATATGAATGTAAACAATTAAGTTAATAATAATTAATCCTGCTGCTAAATAATATTTAATATTTTGATCTAAATTTGTTGGATATAAAAATTGAGTTATGTATTGATCTATAAAAGTAGATCTATAGCTTTCTCCTCCCCCAAGTTCACTTAACCAATTTTCGAGCGGTGTTAACGGACAAATAGAGCCGCTAAGTTCAACCCAGAAACCCCAAAAAACTGATGGTATGTGAAGATATGGACAGTTTCTCCAGAGATAATAGATAAAACCACCAAAGATAACAAAAAAAACAAAAGCAAAATGAAGACAAACAACTATGTCTGCTAAAATTGAATACATTCTATTTTTATAACAGAGAAAAAACTAATTTTCTATTATATTATCTTAATCTTCTGTAGTTAATGCACCAGATGGACATAAACTTGTAACGCGTTTAATTTCATCTTCTGTAGCAGCACTTTCATCAATAACAAATTTTTTGTCTACTACTTTAAAAACGCTAGGAAGATTTTTTACGCATTCTCCTGCATGTATGCATATTTTATCGTTCCAATTTACTTTCATTTTGATCTCCTTAGATTTATTATTTAGGCTAAGTTATTTAAGAGTAATGTCAAAAAAATATTTTTAAATTTTGAGAATGGTTATCAAAAAAAAACTAACAACAGAACAATATGCTATTTGTAGAGAAAAAGGAACAGAACCAGCTTTTTCTGGTAAGTATTGGGATCTTAAAGATAAAGGGATTTATAATTGTGTTTGTTGCGAGACACAACTCTTTTCGTCTGAAACAAAATTTGATTCTGGGACGGGATGGCCAAGCTTTTACACTTCAATGAATAAAAATAATATTAAAGAAGTAGAAGATTTATCTTTAGGCATGAAAAGAGTAGAAGTAATATGTAAAAAATGTGACGCCCACCTAGGACATGTTTTTTCTGATGGTCCTAAACCAACAGGATTAAGATATTGCATCAACTCAGCTTCATTAGATTTTAAAAAAAATGAAAAATAAAGGATTAGTAATTTTATCTGGCGGACAAGATTCAACAACAACAACCTTGTATGCTAGAGAAGAATGTGATGAATTACATGGAATTACATTTGATTATGGTCAAAAACATAAAATTGAAATTAAATCCGCTTTAAAGATAGCTAAATTTTTTAAATTTAAATCGCACGAAATAATAAAAATTCCTAATATTTTAAAAAGCAGTTCTCCTTTAATAAATAAAAAAATAAAATTAGAAAAATATAATTCTGCTAAAGAAATACACAAAGGCATTGAACCAACATTTATACCGTCAAGAAATATTTTCTTTCTTACAATTGCAAGCAACAGAGCTGTTTTGCATAATTGTAAAATAATTTATACAGGAGTTTGTGAAGAAGATTATGGAGGATATCCAGATTGTAGAAAAATTTTTATTAATAGTATGGAAGAAGCTTTAGCTTTAGGAATTACGGGGGCTAAGAGATTTATTAAGATTAAAACTCCTTTAATGAATTTAACAAAAAAAGATAGTGTTAAAATTGCTGTAAAAAAATGCAAAAATATGAAAGAATTTAATAAAATTTTTAAAGAAACACATACTTGCTATGGTGGGTTAAAAGGAGGTTGCGGTAAATGCCATGCATGTGTTTTGAGAGATAAGGGTTTTAAGGAAGCTGGGATACCGGATCCTATTTGGGCAATTAGAAAATAAATATGTATTATATTAAAGAAATATATTTTTCTTTCCAAGGTGAGGGCGCATATTCAGGAAGACCAAGTGTTTTTTGTAGGTTCTCGGGATGTAATTTGTGGTCAGGAAGAGAAAAAGATAGAAAAAAAGCAAAATGTAATTTTTGTGACACTGATTTTGTTGGGATAGATGGAATAAATGGTGGAAAATTTTCTAGTGAAAAAACATTAGGAAAAAAGATTATTTCATTATGGCCAAGCGAAAATAAAAAAAACAAACCATATGTAATTTTTACAGGCGGTGAACCACTTCTGCAATTGGATAAAAAACTTATTTCTTTTTTAAAAAAATTTAATTTTGAAATTGGTATAGAGACAAACGGCACAATTAATTTACCATGTAAAGTAGATTGGGTTTGTGTTAGTCCTAAAAATAAAAATGATTTTGTTTTAAAAAAAGGAGATGAACTAAAATTAATTTTTCCTCAAAAAAAAATTAATCCAAAAAATTTAGAAAATTTAAAATTTAAACATTTTTTTTTACAACCAATGGATGGACCTAATTTAAAAAAAAATATAAAAAAAACTTTTGCTTACTGTTTTAAAAATAAAAAGTGGAAAGTTAGTTTACAACTACATAAAATAGCAGGAGTGAGATGACTAGTATGTTTGAAATTACAAAACAATTTACTTTTGAAGCAGCCCATTATTTTCCAAATATGCCAAAAGGTCATATTTACAGAAAAATTCATGGCCATTCTTTTGTTGTAGAAGTTACTTTTTATGGAAAAAAAAATAAAACTAATCAGTGGGTAACGGACTTTGATGAAATAACAGAGAGTTTAAAAAAAATAAAAAAAAAGTTAGATCACAAATGTATAAATGATATTAAAGAAATTGGATTGCCAACTCTAGAAAACATATCTTCTTGGATAGCAAAACAATTAAAAAAGAAATATTCTAATGTTTGTTCAATTAAACTAAGTAGACCGTCGTGTGGAGAAACTTGTCTTTATAAAATTTCTTAATTACTTTTATAATTATTCTAAAATATTTTTCATTTTTTTTCTTTTTTTGAACATTTCTCCTTTTGATAAAAACTCATCTTTATTTCCATCAATTTCAGAAAAAAATTTTTGATTTCTTTTTTCAAACTCGTTTTGAGTAATATTACCATCATTATTTAGATCTAAACGATCAAATCTTCTTTGTCTTATTTTTTGAAATTCATAATAATTAATTTTTCCGTCTTTATTTAAATCTATTTCCTTAAACCCCTTTTTTTCTTTAACAGTTTCCGCCGTAGTTTTTGAAGGAAAATTGATTAAAAATACAAAAGTAAAAATTAAAAAAAAATAATATAATAAATTAAATTTATTCATAAAAAATTACTACAATGTTTCAAATATCAATTATAATTCCAAACTTTAATAGAAAATTATTTTTAATTAATGCTATTAATAGCGTTTTGGCTCAAACTTACCAAAACATAGAATTAATCATTATTGACGATGGATCAAGTAATAAAACTATTGAATATTTAAAAAAAAAAAAATTAAATATAAAAATATTCGAGCAAAAAAATAAAGGCGTTAGTTCTGCAAGAAATAAAGGTATTAAATTATCAAAAAATAAATGGATAGCTTTTTTAGATTCAGATGACAGATGGCATCATAAAAAGCTAGAAAAACAGGTAAATTTCATAAAAAAAAATTCAAAGTATAAAATATGCCATACCAATGAAATATGGATTAAGAATGGGGTTAGAATAAACCCTCATTTCAAACATAAAAAATTTGGTGGCTATATTTTTGATAAGTGTCTTGATATATGCAGAATATCTCCTTCAAGCATTCTTATTCATAAAAGCGTTTTTGATAGAGTGGGATTATTCAATGAGAGGCTTCCTGTTTGTGAAGATTATGATTTATGGTTAAGAATAGCATTAAAATTTCCTATTTTATATTTAAACGAAAAACTCACAATTAAATTTGGTGGTCATTTTAATCAACTTTCAAAAAAGTTTTGGGGTATGGACCGGTTTAGAATTAAAGCATTAGAGAATGTTTTTAAAAACAATAATTTATCAAAAAAAAATGAAAACTTAGTAAAAAAAGCTTTGTGTAAAAAAGCAAATATATATTTAAATGGTTTAAAAAAAAGAAATAAAAAAAAAGAAATTATTTATTATGAAAATCTGATAAAAAAATATGCATGAAAAAAAAGAAATTAATATAGTCATTGCAATGCAAAGAGAAGCAAATTTTTTAATTAAATATTGGAATTTAAAACAAGTCAATTTATCGAAAAAAATTTTTGTTAATAATAAATAAAAATTTT
>CAYNCC010000038.1:0-9105 GCA_964396035.1 uncultured Alphaproteobacteria bacterium | reverse complement strand
GATATACCATTAAATAATCAAAGACCAGCAGAATATGTTTTTGAAAAATTAGTAAAAGATTCATCTAAAAAAATTGAAGAACAAAAGAAGAAAGAAGTAAATGTGGAGAAAGTTAAAAAAGAAGAAAATAATCGAGAACAAATGTCATATAAATAAAAAAAAATAACTATTTAAAGTAGTATTTTTTTTTAAATTTTTCTTCAAACATTCTTTGCAAAAACATTGATTTATATTTTTTTTTAATTCTGTAGCTTTTATTTTATAAGGTAATTTTTTACACCAACAATCACCTTTAGGGTTACATTCTATTATATTCTTTCCACAGCTACATTTGATTTGCATATTGTTAATTTATAATCCTAATATTTTATTAGATTTCTTTCCCTCTTTTAAATTTTGATATCTTGATAATGCCCAATTTGTGAAATATTTTGCATACCCATGATATGTGATATAAAAAACTTTTGGAAATCCCACAGCATTAAAATGATCATCGACCCATAACTTTTTTTTATTAAAAGTTTTAGTTAAAAATTCGACGCCTCTTTTTACAGATGTATCGTTAATATCTTTTGTTGTAAGTAAACTTAGAATTGCCCAAGCCGTTTGACTTGGCATACTTTTTATAGATTTCATATCTTTATTTTCTTCCCAATAAGTAGCGCAATCTTCTCCCCATCCTCCATCTTTATTTTGCTTACTTTTTATCCAAAGAATTGCTTTCTTTATATAATGTTTATCCATATTTTCCCCAGATGCCTTTAACGCATGCAAAACTGACCATGTGCCATAAATATAATTAGCTCCCCATCTGCCAAACCATGAGCCATTATCTTCCTGTTCTTTTCTTAAAAACTCAACGCCCTTTTCAATTATATTTCTATATTTTTCTTTATTAATTTGACTCAACATTGATACACAACGTGCCGAAACATCTGCTGTAGGCGGATCTAACAGAGCTCCGTGATCAGCAAATGGAATATTATTTAAATAATGATAAGTATTGTCTTTATCAAATGCTCCCCAACCACCATTTTTAGATTGCATTCCAATTATCCAATCACAAGCTTTTCTTACAACCTCTTTATTTTGGTAATTAGCTCGATCTAGAAACATTGCCACTACTGCTGTATCATCAACATCTGGATAAAAATCATTTTCATATTGAAATGCCCATCCACCGGGAGCAAGGCCTTTATTATTTACAGACCAATCACCATTTACATTCAAGATTTGTTTTTTTTCAAGCCAATTGCATGCTTTTTTAATAACTGCATCATTTAATGTTAGTCCATTTTCTAATAAAGATAGTCCGTTTAAACCTGTATCCCATATAGGAGAAAAACATGGTTGACAATAACTATAAGTTTTTTTATTTGTAATCAGATTTTTAACTGACTTTTTTGAAATATTATATTCTTTTTTTAAATTTAAAATATAAAGTGCCATTGTACAATTTGTCATTGCTGGAAATATTGCACCTAGACCATTAATTCCATTAAGTCTTTTCAAAATAAATTCTTTAGCCTTTTCTAAACTTTTTTGTTTTAATTTTTTTGGGAATACAGGTTCGAAAATTTTCAAAATTTTATCAATAAAAGAAAAAAAGTAGAAATAAAAAAAAGAGTCTCTTCCATAATTAGTTTTAGATATTTTATTTTTAATAAACAATTCATCAATTTTTATATTATTTATATTTTTAGCTCTTGGTTTTTTATCTAAAATAATTAACAAAGGGATAACAACTGTTCTTGACCAATATGAAATTTTATCGATATGAAAAGGAAACCATTTAGGCAAAGACATAATTTCTATTGGCATAGAAGGAATCTTTTTCCATGAAATTACCTCAAACATTGCTAAACTAATTTTAGTAAAAATGTTACAGTTTTCAGCTCCTCCCAAGCTAAGAATCTTCTTTTTTGCTTTCTCCATGTGAGTTGTATTTGTTTTTTCACCTATTAATTTCAAAGCAAAATATGCTTTCACACTAGCGCTTATATTTGATTTACCTTTCCAAAAAAGAGGCCAACCTCCATCAGGGTTTTGTTCTTTTTTTAAATAAATTGAAATTTTTTTTTCTAAATTTTTTTCTGTTATTCCTAAAAAATGGTTCATTAATATGTATTCAGAAGCAATAGTTGTGTCTGCTTCTAGTTCATAGAGCCAATGACCATCTTTTTTTTGGTCTTTAACTAGCACTTGTTTAGAAATCTTTAAAATATTTTTTATTTCCATTTTTATTTTATTTATATGATTTGCAACTTTATAACCTGATGTAACAGCGCCTTCTATAGTAGCTGGCAGACCATTATCAATCCAATCTCCTGCTAGAAAAATATTAGAATAACTAGTAATCATTTTTGGTTTTTTAAAAATTTCTTCAGGACTCTGTACAAATGTTGCCATTTTTTCTCTAATAACTTTATATTTTGGCATGTTATTTTTTTGTAAATTAAAAATTAATTCTATTTCTTTCCAAATTAGTTTGGAAATTTTTTCATTATCGTAAATGTCTAAATCATTAGCTGCACTAATTGTTATTGATAAGACATTATCTTTTTTAAAAATCCAATCTATTAAACCATTAATAACCCCTATAAAAAAAGAGTTTTTTGGGAAAATAATTTTTTTAATTAAAATTTTATTTAATTTAAAATGAACATTAACAATACAGTTAGTTTTAATTGGAGTGTTAATATCGGGTAAAATTTTATTTAATCCGTTAGGAGGGATGGCTAAAACAATTATATCACCATTTTTGATTATAATTTTTTGATTTTGAGAAATTATTTTATTGGCATGATTATTTTCTAAATTTATTTTAGTTAATCTAAAATTATTTTTAATAACACCACCTTCTTCCTTAATTTTTTTTATTGATGGTTTTATTAAACTTTTATCTAAAGATTCTTTTGCAACAAAAGGTTTTAAAGGATTGTTAGTAAAAAATGATGTTTTAGAAATTATATTCCACAATAATTTTGCTGAAGCTTCTTTAGGATGTGTGTTTAAAACAGCTATTGTGAAAGGTTCCCAAAATCTTTTATATATCAAACTATTCTCATTAGTTAATTCAAAAACTGTTTGATAATTTTTTGCAAAAGCAAATTTAAAGCTTTTTATAAAATCAAATATTGACACACCTAAGGGTCTACAAGAAGAAAACAATATCCACCACGGGAAAAAATAAGAATATGGTTTGACTAGCCAATTTTCTAGATTTTTTATGTCAATAAATGGGTAGAAAGTATTTTCATTTGATTTTAAATATTTTGTTGCATTAATTTCTTTAAGATATTTAAAAGTATTTTTATATGCTTTAATAATTAAATGATTTCCATTATCTAAGTGACATTTAAAATCTTTGTCTTTATAAGACCTGCATCTTCCTCCAAACAGATTAGAAGACTCGTATAATACAATTTTTTTTTTATATTTTAATAATTTAACTGCACAGGATAATCCTGCCAACCCACCGCCAATTATATGAATAGTTTTATTCATTAATATATTAAAACTTTTAAGAATATTGTTATTTTTTCAATAAATGAGAGTTTTGTTTTCGTTTCAATATTTTTCCAACCTCTTTCTTTTAATTTCTTTAATAATAATTTATAAGTTAACATCATTAAAATTGCAGATTTAAGCTTATTCCTTGAACAAAGTTTTAATTCTTTTTCTGCCATTTTAAAATTTAGTTCAGCCAAATTAGCTAGTTTTTGACATGCAATATGAAATTTTTGATTATTTATAATTTGGTTAATATTTTTTTCTTTAATTCCTAAGTTGCTTAATATTTCTTTTGGCACATAAAGCCTACCCATTGATGCGTCTTCTTTAATATCTCTTAAAATATTTGTTATTTGGAATGCTTTAGCTAATTTTAAGCCGAAAGACCTAGAATATTTATTATTTTCTTGGTAAATACATAAACATAATAAACCAACTGCCCCAGCAACCCTATAACAATAAATATCAAAAATTTTTTTTTTAGGAACTATCATTCGGTTATTTATATCCATTTCTACTCCTTTGATAATTTCTAAAAATAAATTTTTTTTTAATTTATATTTTTTAATATATTTTTCTAAAGAATTAATTAAGTTGTTATTTGTTTTTTTTTTGAAGATTTGTTTAATTTCTTTTTTCCAATTATTTAATTTCCTTTTTTTTTCTTTTTTTTCAATAAAACTATCTCCAATATTATCTATTTCTTTACAAAAAGCATAAATAGTAAACATTGCACTACGTTTTTCATGGTTTAGTATTTTCATCCCCCAGTAGAAAGATGATTTAGGATAGATGGTTATATTTTGTATTTTTTTTTGCAATTATTTTAAAAAATTAATAATTTAAACCTTTAATAAAACAACAAATATAATCCAATTTATTAAGCATTACCTTTTCTTTTAAAGGATCTTTTTTTTTGAGTAGTTTTAATAATTTTTTTGCTATTTCAAGTATAAAAGATGTCTCTAAAGATAAAGATTTTAACTTCATTTTTTTTTTATTATTACTTGCTTCAATAATTAATTTTTCTGTTTCTTTTAAAATTTCATTAAACACATGTCTTAAATTATTTTCTGTAATATTATTTTTTAATTGAGGTAATTTTACATTATATTTTTTTAGAAATTTTATTGGCAAATAAACTCGATTTAAATTGATGTAATCTTCTTTACAATCTTGAAGATGATTTAATATTTGTAAAGCTATGCATAAAGGATCAGAATATTTATATGCTTTTTTATTTTCATCGTGCAAATCTATCATAAATCTTCCAACAGGAACGGCAGAAAATTTACAATAATTTATTAAGTCTGACCAATCTTTATATCTTTTTTTGATAGCATCTTGTTTAAAAGCTTTTAATAAATTTAGTCCATGATTAATTGAAATTTTATTACTTTTACAAATTTTCCTAAGTTTTTTTGCTTTTTCTATTTTTGTTTTTTTATTTTTTAATGCCAGTTTATACATATTAAGTCTTTTGATTTTTTCACTAGGTTTTAAATCAGGATTATCTGCTATATCATCTGCAGAACGTGCAAAATTATAAAATACCAATATTTTAGGTCTTAGGTTTTTTGACAATAGCCAAGAACCAACAGGAAAATTTTCTTCCCTATATGTTTTACCTGAAGGTGTTTCAATTGAATTCATATTTGTTATAATCCATTATCTTTAAATTTATTAAATTATATAATATTATAATCATTAGAAAAATATTTTATGATTAATAGATTAATTAAAATAATTTTTTTGTTTGTCATTTTATTTCAAAGTTCTTGCGGAATTAAAAAGAGATGGGATGAGACTGGCAGATATACAATCGATGATTCTTTGGCCAGTACTTATGTTTGGAAAAAAGGCAATCAATATATAGCTTTAGTGCAATCCATTCCTCTTTCCGGAAGAAATTTAAATAAAACAATACATCCTGTCCGCATATCGTCAGAAACAATAGAAAGATCTTTTTCAAAAATTAAATATAAAAAGGAACTAAGAGGTAATTTAATTCCTGTATTTAATGATCGAAACCTTGAACTTTTAAGCAAAAAAATTCCTGAAGCAATAAGTAAAACTACAAGAAACCAAGATGTTTTATTTGAAATTTATCAATTAAAAAAGAAATTTAAATTTTTACCAACAACTATAAATACAACGGCAGGATATGTTTTTGTTGAACCTAAAAGAATTAATATTGTTTTTGAAAAAATTAATGAAGATTATGAAGGTTATGACCATGACGAACCCAGAATACTAGTTGGAGATGCATCGCAAGGAGTTTATGGATCTGGAGTAAAGGTTTCCAAAGGTTGGGTAATTCTAACACCAGAATCTTGGAATTAATTTTTTATGATTAAATTTATCACTAGGTTTCTTTCATTCATTATATCTTCATTTTTGATAATTTTACCAATATCTGCGGATTCTTCAAAAATTTATAAAGATAAATATCAAAATCCAATAAATGTTTTAAATTCATTTTTGTGGAAAGATGAAAAGGGTGGATACATAGGTCTTTCGTCAAAAATTCAAATTAAGAATAGGAATCTTAATAACACTATTCATCCAGTTTCTATTGATACATCTAATATAAAAATGGCTTTAAGTAAATTAAAGTATAAAAATTTAGAAACAGAAGAAGTAAATTTTATTTTTAATAATTATTTTATAGAAGAATTATCAAAGAATGTTTCTAGAGGTTTATTAATGGCAAACAATTCACAAGATGTAATATTCAAACTAGTTCATGAAAATAAAGAAATTTTAAAAAATAATTTACTAACAAAAAGCAAAGGAATAGTTTTTGTTGAGAAAAATTCCTTAAATATTATTTTTTTTAATATCAATAATTTTTAATTAAAAATTATATTAGAAAAGGAAAAAAGAAAATTTTACTGGAGAGAACAGATTTTTCCAAAAAATAAAAATAAAAATTGTCATAATAATAAAAAAGAAATATTAGTTACTTCGAAAAATGGTATTTATAAAAAAAAGACAGATTCAGAATTTTATTGGTTAATATTTACTCCAAAATCTTTAAAAGCAAATACTCTTAACTAAGAACATACAATTATTATTTTAAGCATGTTTATCTCATACATTGTGTGAAAGAGTAATTTAATGTATTATATTATGATAACTGTTTAAATTTTATTGTAATTTGCTTCTTCTTTAAGCTTTTTTTTCAAGGAATTTTTTAATTCAATTAATTAAGAATAGAAATTTATGTAAATTTTAAGTTTGGCACGAAAATTGCATCTTATATTATATAAATTTTAAGAAAGGAAAATTATGAAAAAGACTTTATTATTTGCAAGCGCAATTATATTTGCATGTACAGGCGTTAGTGCTACGGAATATTCCTGGTTTTCAAGAGAAAGTCTAAAAGAAACTAGTGGAATTGATCTTTCATATAATGCAAGTTGGTCATCTCATTATGTTTGGAGAGGTGAGAGTCAAAGTTCAAAAGATATGTCTCCAGCAATAGGAGCGGATTTAAGTCATAGTTCTGGTTTTTATACAGGTGTTTGGACAGGTGCTATTACTAATAGTGCAATACCTTCTGAATTTGATTGGTATTTTGGTTATGCCACAGATTTGGGACCGATAAGTGTTGATATTGGCGATTTGTATTATTTCTATCCTGGGCAAAGTGATGAAACTGAATTTAATGAATATTACTTAAGTTTAGGAACTGATATATCATTTACTGATGATATTTCAATTTCACCATATGTATATTTAGCTTATGCCCCAAAGTGGTTTGGACCAAATACTCCAGAAGCTTTTTATTCTGAAGTTGGAGCCGAGATTCCAATTGCAGGAACTCCATTTACTTTATCCGGGTTGTTTGGAAATATAGATATATCTGACTGTGAAGGAGATGCCGAAGAAGGTAATTGTACTGATAGCTGGAATTATTATTATATTACTTTAGGATTTGGAGAAATACTTGGACTAGATGCTTCAGCAACTTTTCATAGCGCAGCAGGAAGTTATAATGGTGATGCAGGTCAAGATGGCATGTTTGTTTCACTTGGACATGAATGGTAAACTTTTAAAAGTCCATATAGAAATTGAATAAATAAAAAGCGCTCCTAATTGATGTAAAAGAGCTATAGGTAAAGCTACATATGATAACAGAGTAGCTATTCCTAATCCCATTTGTAAAAACACGGCAAATAAAAGAAAATTTATTTTTATTTTAATTTCTTTAGAAAATTTATTTTTTCTTGTATAAAACCATATCATTAAAATTAAAATAAAATTTGTAATACCTAGAAATCTGTGATCGAATTGCACTGTAACAGGATTCTCAAGAAAATTTAAATAAATAGGTTTTAAATCAAATATTTCATCAGGAATAAATTTTTCTCCCATTAAAGGAAATGTATTGTAAACAAGTCCAGCATTTAATCCTGCAACCATAGCCCCAGAAAAAACTGTTATTAAAACTAAAAAAATTAGTAAAATATTTAAGAAAAAAAAATTCTTACTTTGAACAATTCTTTTTTTTTTGTTTATTAAATCATTAACGGTCAGTGATAAAAAAAGCATGTAACCGTATATGATAAATGCTGTTAACAAATGTATAGCTAAACGATAATGGCTTACATCAGGATTATCAATTAATCCACTTTTTACCATATACCATCCAATAAAACCTTGGAATAAAATTAATATAACTATGATAAAAAAATGTTTTTCTAGTTTTTTAGGTATATATTTTTTCACTAAGAAAAAAATCAAGGGTATTGAAAAGAATAAAAAGATTAATCTTCCCCATATTCTATGAAAATACTCCATCCAAAAAATAAACTTAAATTCTTTTAAAGATAAGTTTATATTTATTAGTTTGTACTCTGGAAATTCTTTATATTTCTCAAAAAGCACAACCCAATCATTTATATTTAGCGGAGGAATTATTCCAGAAAAAACATTCCACTCTACCATTGATAAACCTGATTGTGTTAAACGTGTTAAACCACCTATCAAAACCATTACAAAAACCATTGAACAGCATATAAATAACCAATGCTTAACTATCTTAAGATTTTCTTTCTTTTTCATATTTAACAGTATATAAATGTATAATTATCTATTTAACATAAAAAATTTGTCAATTATTTAGTTGACATTCTCTGCTAATAATTATAATAACACTCATATATTAATTAAGTAATAATGTTAAAAAAAACAGGTCCAAAAAACGAAACAATTGTTCTGCATGCAGGTCACAGAAAAGATGAAAGCACGAATGCTGTTGCAGTTCCTATATATCAATCTACTTCATATCAATTTAATGATACCGATCATGCTGCAAATCTGTTTGCACTAAAAGAATTTGGAAATATTTATTCTAGAATTATGAATCCTACTTGTGCTGTGCTCGAAGAAAGAGTAGCAAAGCTTGAGGGCGGAGTTGCTTCTTTAGCCGTTTCATCAGGTCAAGCAGCCTCCATGATGTCTATACAAAATATTGCTCATGCTGGTGATAATGTAATAAGTTCAACTGATTTATATGGAGGCACATGGAATTTATTTAATAATGCTCTTTCAACAATGGGAATAGAAGTAAGATTTGTTGATCCA
>CAYNCC010000037.1:0-9355 GCA_964396035.1 uncultured Alphaproteobacteria bacterium | reverse complement strand
CCTGGAAGACAAAAACACGAAATTGGTCCTGGTTTTAAAAAAAAATTTCACCTAACCGATGAAATAGAATATAATTTTTTTATTGCTCCATTAATAGGATTAACTAATAAAAGCGCAGATCACATTTTTATGTGGAATATGGAATTAGAGTTTTAAAATATTTTAATTTTTTTAACATTATAACTAAGAATTCTTTTCATATCATTTAAAGATACACTAATGCAACCTTTTGTTGGCGTATACTTATTTGTACATAAGTGTAGAAATATTGCACTGCCTTTATTGTTTTGAATAGGATTATCATTATATCCTATTATCACAATAATATTATATAACGAATCCTTTCTCCATAGCGACTCAGTTTCATTATTTTCTTTTCTCTTACATATTTGATTGTAATTATTACTTTTTGGGTTATCACACCAAATATGATTTTTTTTTATAGGATAAATAGGCAAACAAGTTTTTGGTTTAACAATTCTATCATTTCTATACATAACATATCTTAATGAAAAAATACCCTTTGGTGTTTTTAAATCGCCTTCAGACTTATTTGTAGTCATGCCATTTTTACCGATAGCACATTTGAACTTAAAATTTCCTATTTTTCCTATGCCTTTTGATATTACTATTTCCATTGTATATAATTATATTATTAAAAAGTTTAGAAAAGAACGTTATTATCATTTTTAAATAAATGAATTTACTTATTGTAGAAAATAATTCTATTTTAGAAGAAAATTTAACCAATCATTTAAATTATGATAAACCAATAAATTTTCATTTTTTATCAAAAAAAAAACAAATTAAACAAATTTTATTTTCAAAAAAATTTGACATTATTATTGTAAGTTCTTTGCTTCCCAATTCCACTTCTTTTGATATTGTTGAGGAATTTTTAAGTAAATTTAAAAAACCAATTATTCAAATATCAGAAAAAAAAAAAGATAAAAAACACAAATCATCCAATTTTTATTTTGTTAAACCTATAAAGATAAATAAAATTATTTCTATTATTGATAAAATTCAAAATAAAATAAAGAATTATGAAGAAAAAAATTCAAATTTTAAAAAAGGTTTTATATTTTATTAAAATAAAAGACAGTTAGCTTTTAAAAATAAAAAAACCATTAATTTGACAGAAAAAGAATGCGATATACTTAATTGTTTGTTTAAAGAAAAATCTTATATTACAAAAAAAAATCTTTTGCTAAAAGTTTGGGGTTTTAATGAGAACGTTAAAACTAGAACTTTAGAAACACATATTTATAGGCTAAGAAAAAAAATAAAAGTTAGATTTGGTTTAAAACAATTTATTACTACCAATAAAGATTCGTATAAATTATAAAAGAATGATTATTTAATTAATGAAAAGGTTTTTTTATTAAATGATTTTTCTTCTTTAATATTTAAAAGAGAAACGGTGGTTTCTATATCTTGAAAATCCAAAATGATCCATTTCTTTAGTTCAATTGGTTTACTAGCAAATATTAAAGTTATTTTTTTAACATTTTCTAATTTATCATTAGTCAAACTAATTATCGTTTTTCCAGAATTCTTTTTAAATTGTTTTATATTAAAATCTTTTTTGAAATTTAATTTTTTTTTTAATAAAAACCATGCAGGGCTTTTTTCAATTATGACTGATTGAATTTCATTTAGTTCTATATCGTAATAATGAAGCCATTTCCCATCTGCAATAATTAATAAATTTTCTTTTTCTTTATATTCAATTCTTAATTTTCCTGGTTTAGATAAAAATATTTTTCCTTCAGCTTGATAACCATCAGATGAACTTTGAATAAATTCAGAACTTATGTATTTTAATTTATTTAAATAATTTTCTATTTCTTGTAGATGTTTGTTATCAAGTCCAAATATATTTTTAGTTGGTATTAAAAAAAAAAAAAATACAAAAAAAAATATATAAAAGTTAAATTTTTTCAAATTAAAATAAAACACTTATGATGTTTTTAATGTTAAAACTTCTCTTCTACCAACTTTATCTGCTTTACTGACAATATTATTTTGTTCCATTTTTTCTATAATTTCTGCTGCTCTATTATATCCAATGCGCAATTTTCTTTGTATAAAACTTGTTGACGCTCTTTTTTCTGCCATAACTAGTTTTACTGCCTCCATATATAATTCATCAGTTTCTTCACTTGGATTATTTTTTAATTTTTCTTCCCTATCTTCTGTTATACCATCTAAATAGTGAGGATTTCCTTGTAATTTTAAAAACTTAACTACTTTTTCAACCTCATTGTCTTTTACAAATGGTCCATGAACTCTAGACACACTTCTTCCTCCAGAATAAAATAACATATCACCTTGACCTAATAAATTTTCAGCTCCGTTATCACCTATTATTGTACGACTATCAATTTTAGATGCTACTTGGTAACTTATTCTTGTAGAAAAATTTGCTTTAATTGTTCCAGTGATAACATCTACTGATGGTCTTTGGGTTGCAACTATAAGATGGATTCCGGCAGCCCTAGCCATCTGAGACAATCTTTGAATACTAGTTTCAACATCTCTGCCAGAGACAAGCATTAAATCTGCTATTTCATCAATTATTACAACAATAAATGGTAAAGGTTTTAGAGCAATAGTTTTATTTTCAAATATTGGCTTTCCTGTTTCACTATCAAACCCAGTCTGAATTTTTTCTTCAATAATTTCACCGTTCATTTTTTTTTCTACTATTTTTTCATTATAGGAATGTATATTTCTTACACCTAATTGTGACATTAATTTATTTCTATCTTCCATTTCTTTTACTAACCATTTTAAGCTTATTATAGCTTTCCTTGGATCTGTAACCACAGGTGTTAAAAGATGAGGTATTCCATCATAAACTGATAATTCCAACATTTTTGGATCTATCATAATAAATTTACACTGTTCAGGCTTTAAAGAATATAATAATGACAATATCATTGCATTTAATCCTACTGACTTACCAGAACCCGTTGTTCCTGCAATTAATAAATGAGGCATTTTTGCTAAATCTTGTATTACGGTATTTCCTGCAATATTTTTTCCAAAAACAAGAGGCAACTTTGAACTAGTGGAATCAAAATCTTTCGATCCAAAAATTTCTTTTAAATATACTGTTTCTCTTTCTTGATTAGGAAGTTCAATTCCCACAGCATTTTTTCCTGAAACATTTGATATTCTAGCTGAACCTGCGCTCATAGATCTTGCAATATCATCTGTTAGTCCTATTATTCTACTTGTTTTTACTCCAGGAGCAGGTTCTAATTCATAAAGTGTTACAACCGGACCTGGATGAATACCTATTATTTTAGCATCAATATTAAATTGTTTAAGAACGTTTTCTAATAATTTTGCATTTTGTTTTAAAAGTTCTGAATTTGTATTATGAAAACTACTTTGCTTAGTATTTTGATTTAAAAGTTGAAGATTTGGCAACTCAAAATCATCATTTTGTTCAAATTTAAACTTTGGTTCTATAGAATCTTTTAATAATCTTCCAGGTTTTAAATTTTTATTTTTTTCTCTTATTAATTCTTCGTCTAAAATAATATTATTTATAGAATTAATTGATGAGGTTTTAAAAAACTTCCCAAAAATCTTTCTAATCATTGGTCTCAAAAGTAGATAAAATTTTTCAAAATACAAAATAGCAAAACTAAATGTTTTTGAAATTGTTATAAAAATTTTTTTTAATATTAAAAATAAAATGTTACTAAATTTTGACCAATCTTCTTGATTAAAACCCATTGCTAAATTAAGTGAAAACAATGTCATAAAACCAAAAAAAATTGAGATATGTGTTTGAGAAATAATGTAATCAAATTGTTGAAAAAAACTTATTAAAAAAAAGGATGAATATTTTCCTATTATTCCTCCTACACCAGTGCTTAGCGGCCAAGATTTACTTAACGTTATTATATTAAGTGCAATAGAACAAGATAATATGGTTATTGGCGTAAAAATTAATCTGATCCATAGAAAGTTTATTTTTTTTTTAAAAAATAATTGTGCACCCCAAGCAAAACCAATTAAAAATATAACAATAGATCCTGCTCCAAATAAATTAAGCAGCATATCAGATGAGTAGGCACCATATTTTCCAATAATATTCTGAGTTGTATTATCAGTTAAATTAGTAAATGAGGGATCATTATTATTAAAACTTAAGACAGATAAGAATAAAACGAAGCTCGCTGTAAATATTAATAAGCCTATAGATTCTAAAAGTCTTTTTTTAAAAAAAGGGTAATTTTGAGGATTAGCGGAACTATTTAATTTTAATACCATTTATGGTTAAGTAATATATAAAAAGATCCCGTTATCTATAGATTTACATTAGTTTTTGGATAAAACAATAGTTTTTTTTTATTTGAATTTTATGTGAGGTTTAAAGTGCGCTAGAACCTTTTTCGCTTGTTCTAATTCTAATAGCTTGATCAATATTTAAAGAAAATATTTTTCCATCACCTATTTCGCCAGTTTTTGCAGCATCTTTAATTGCTTTAATTGCTTTTGCTTCAAGCTTTTTATCAAGCGCAATTTCAATTTTTATTTTTGGAATATATTTAACATCGTATTCAGAGCCCCGATATACTTCTTGATGACCTTTTTGTCTTCCAAAGCCTTTTACTTCAGTGATTGTCATTCCTTCTATTCCAATTTTGTTTAAAGCTATTTGTACATCGTCAAGCTTAAATGGTTTTATGATAGCAATGATTAATTTCATTATAAATGATAACCTCTTTCACCATGTGAAGTAATATCTAAACCATCTTGAGCATCTTTATTAGAGACTCTTAAACCAAGAACATTTTTAGTAATTGTTACTATAATAAAAGTTGCAACTAAAGACCAGATGGCAACTACAATTACACCAGTTAATTGTGTAGTTACTTGTGCGCTATTTCCTTCAAAATATCCTGCTGTTCCACCAATTGATTCATTAGCTAAGAAACCTACTAAAATAGTACCAAGCATTCCTCCTATACCATGAACAGCAAAAACATCAAGCGAATCGTCGATATTAAAAGTGTTTTTAACTAGTCCAGCAAAGTAATAACAAATTGATCCTGCTAGTAATCCAATAATAAATCCAGACTGAGGATCGACGAATCCAGAAGCAGGAGTTATAGTGGCAAGACCAGCAATTGTTCCAGTAACAATTCCAACTAAACCAGGTTTACCGTTTTTAAACCAATCAATTGCCATCCATGTTAAAGACGCTGTAGCAGCAGCTATGTGGGTAACTAAAATTGCCATACCAGCATTAGCATTAGCAGCTAATGCGCTTCCACCATTAAATCCATACCATCCAACCCAAAGCATTGCCGCACCGACCATAACAATTCCAGGGCTATGTGGAGGCTTTACTTGATTTGGAAATTCATCTCTATTACCAAGAAGAATAGCAATTACTAATGCAGAAACCCCAGCAGTTGTATGCACAACTAATCCACCAGCAAAATCTAAAATACCTTTATCTGCTAGAAATCCACCACCCCATATCCAATGAGTAACTGGGACATATACTACAAATAACCATATTGCAGAGATGAATAAAACAGAAGAAAATTTTATTCTTTCAACGTATGCACCAACCATCAATGCTGGAGTAATAATTGCAAAAGTCATTTGAAATATAAAAAAGACATTTTCAGGAATTGATCCACTTAGTGCATTCCATTCAACATTATTAAATAAAAATTTTTCTAAAGTTCCGATATATTTATTTAAATCTCCCCCATCTGTAAATGCTAAACTATATCCTCCAAACAACCAAAGAACAGAAGCCAAGCAACAAATTGCAAAACAATGCATTAGTGCCGAAACCACATTCTTTGAACTAACAAGACCACCATAAAAAAGAGCTAATCCTGGAATTGTCATAAACAGGACTAACGCTGTTGCAGTTATTATCCATGCAGTATCACCTGTATCTATAACGCTTTCATGTTGATCAGCAAGAACATCAATGCTTCCAAATAGCGTTGCTGCAAATATAAGTATTGTTAAGTTAAGTAGTTTTAGCAATATAGGGTTTTTTACTTTCATAATATTAATGTCCTTTCACAAAATTTACTATTATTATACAAGCAAATTACGTGCCAAATTAGCTAGATATTATATTTTATTACAAGATTATTCAGTAAAAGGGTCAGTATTACACAAAAATAATTTAATGCAATAAAAGGAAGCAAGTTATCAACAGAAAAATATTAATTACTTTTAATTAATAATTTATCCATAATAGCATTCTTTAAAGGCCACACAATATTTCCTAATCTCAAAATAGTTTTTCTTGCAATTTTTGAAGGTAAATCTTGATTTGTATATAATTGAACGATGCTATTGGTTGCTATATAAAGTGGCATTGTAACTTTTAAAAGCTTTATTTCATAAGATTTTAATACTTGTGACGAACCAATATCAATTTTATTCTTTATAGCAGACTTAATTTCTTCAGAAAGAATTTTTATTCCTTTTAAATTTAAATTAAACCCATGAGCAGTGACTGGGTGCATGCCTACAGCAGAATCTCCAACTAAAACAAGCCTATCTTTGAAGAATTTATTTGCATGAACTGCTAACATTGGATAAGTGTAACGTTTACTTACTAAATCCATTTTACCCAAGAAACTATTTAACCGAATTCCAATATCATAATTAAACTTTCTTTTTTCCATATTTATTAATTTCTTAGACATATTGGTAGGAAGTGTAGTAACTATTGAAGATATATTTTTTTTTAGCGGCAATATGGCCATAGTCTGAGAATAATGAAAATACTCATAAGCTATATTATTATTAGACTTTGTATGTTTCATTTTACAAACAATCATTGATGTACCAAAATCTTTGATATTAGAAGATATTCCGTTATTTTTTCGTATTTTAGATAATCTTCCATCTGCCGCTACAATTAACTTTGATTGAATTTTTTTTTTATTTGATAAATAAACGTTCGAGACATTAGAATTATTTTCTACTGAAGTAACTTCAGTTCCAGGTATTAATTTTATATTTGCTAAATTACTTATTTTTTTATAAAAAGCCTGGCGTATTAATTGATTTGAGATTAAACAGCCAAGATATTTTTTGCATGTTTTTTTATGGTCAAAATGTAAAAAATAAGACGAATTACCATCCTTTATTCTCGCTTCCTTAATTTTAGATATATGTTTAGATGGTATTTTTGACCATATACCAATTTTTTTTAAAATTTCAATTGAGCGGTGCGTTAAAGCAATTTCCCTGCCATCATAGTTTGGATTACTAAAATAATTTCTAGATTGTTTTTCTATTATTGCTATTTTTAATTTAGTGTTTGAAAGTGCACCCGCAAGACCTAGCCCTGCTGGACCTGCTCCAATTATAATAATATCGAATATCATTAATGAATTTTAATTTTTTTTTATATATAAATAATTATTATTATTTTTTAATTTTTCTAGCTTCTTCAATCAATAGTACAGGAATACCATCTTTAATCGGATAAGCAATATTTCCTTTTTCACTAATTAGTTCATTATTTTTTTTATCATACTTTAAAGGTCCTTTTGTTTTAGGACAAACAAGCATATTAAAAAGTTTTTTATCCATATTTTTTTAGTTTTTTTAAAAAATATATATAGATATTAAAGGAAATAATTATTTTTTGTTGAATAATTGTTTACATAAATTATTATTTTGACTATTAGCGGGTGTAGCTCAGTGGTAGAGCATCACGTTGCCAACGTGGGGGTCACGAGTTCGAATCTCGTTACCCGCTCCATAAAAGCGACTTTATAATATAGCTTTTATTAGATAAAATTTTAGCAATCTGATATGGTTTTCTAGAATTCTGTGATTTGTAGATTTTTTTTGTATATGAATGTATAATATTTTTTATGATTCAACCTACAGAAGATGCTATAAAAACGCTAATAGAATTATATCAGTCTGGAAATTTAGATGAGGCTGAAGCAAAAGCAAATGAATTATTAAAAGATTCTCCTAATGAAGTAACTATTTTGAATATTCTTGGTGTAATTCAAGATGGAAAAGGGCAATCAGATAAAGCAATTCAAACATACACAAAGGCCTTACAAATAAATGATAAAAGCCCCGAAACTCATTTTAATATGGGATCTGTATTTCATAAAATAGCTAAGAATAAAGATGCTAGAACATGTTATGAGAAAGCAATTAATTTAAAGCCTGATTTTGTAAATGCTTATTTTAATTTAGCACTTGTTTGTCAAAATTTACAAGACTATGAATCAGCAGAAAAGAATTATCAAAAAACAATAGATTTACAACCTAATTTTCATGAAGCAATAGGATCTTTAGGCACTTTAATGCAAGCACAAGGCAGATTAGAAGAGGCAATTGACAATTACCAAAAAGCTATCTCTATTCAGCCTGATGCAAGAAATTATTTTAATTTAGCTGCTGGTCTTAGAACCAAAGGTTCATTAGATGAAGCAATAGAATATTTTGAAAAATCTTTATCTATTAATAATAATGATCCAAATGTATTAACAAGTTTAGGAGATGCTTTATGGCATAAAGGCGACACAAAAGCAGCTTTTGAAAAATTAAATCAGGCAATTGAAATCGATCCAGACAATCCTATGGCAAATTATAATTTAGCTGTGTTTCTAAGTGATAATAATGAATTAGATAAATCATTAAATCATTTTCAACGTTCTAAAATTTATGATTGGCAAGAAAGATCATTATATTGCTTATATAAAACAGAACAATTTGAAAAATTCAAAAATGAATTAGATAATATTATTAAAATAAAAACAAATAACTCTCCTTTTTTAGCCACATTATCTAGTCACTATGCGATTAATTTTAAAAAAAAAGATGTATATAATTTCTGTAATAATCCGTTGGATTTTGCTGCCCATATGTCTATCAAAGAATTAGCAGAACCTGGCAGTTCTTTATTAAAAGATCTTTTAAATGATATTGAAAAAGAAGAAATATCAAAACGCACACAAAGTAGATTGCATCATGGTAGTCAATCAGCAGGAAATTTATTTAAGCGTCCAGAAAAGTCTTTTCAATCCTTATCAAAATTAATTGCTCAAGCTATCAAAGGCTATTATGAACAAAATAAAGAAAAAGATAAAAGCTCTATTTTTGTGAAGCAATTTCCTGAAAAAGTAGAATTTAATAGTTCTTGGTATGTAAAAATGCAATCAGGAGGCCATTTAGATTCCCATATTCACGAAGAGGGATGGGTTAGTGGCTCAGTTTATTTATCAATACCAAAGGAAAAAAAAGATCCAAATGAAGGAGCAATAGAATTAAGTTTACATGGTGATAATTATCCAAAAAAACATGATAATTTCCCAAC
>CAYNCC010000036.1:0-9718 GCA_964396035.1 uncultured Alphaproteobacteria bacterium | reverse complement strand
TAATAAAGCATAGGACTTTTTAGAAAAATATTAACAATTGATGCGATAATAAGTCAAATTAATCCCATGAATAAAAAAGAACACCAGCCAGTTAAATCTTTCTTTGTTGTATATCCATAAAGACTCATACCAGCAAAAGTTCCAGCGGTAATAAAAAATACTCGTGCAATACTTGCACCGGTAAAAGCGATAAATATATATGCCATAGAAAGACCCATGACGCCTGCGAATAACCAAAACATGGTTTGTGCTTTTGAAAAGCTAATTCTATTTAATCTTGCACTTAGATAAAAAACAAAGCCAAGTGGAGCTAATGCTACTACCCAATAAAACGGTGTACCATAAATAGCATTAAACAAACTTGGGGTAATTGCTACAAAATAAGCAGTTAAACCAGTTAAGCCAAGTCCTGTTGCCATATAATTATAGACTTTAAGCATATAATTTCTTAGGCCTACGTCTATTTGAGCTTCAGATTTGGCTGTCGTCGAGAAATTTCTGTCAATCATAATATTTCCTAAAAAAAGTTTGAAAGTAACATTATTTTAACAATAATACTGTAACATTAAATAATGTAAGATTTATTACAATTTAGTCAAAAAATTATAAGTATGCAATTTAAAAAATTAGGAAATACAGATATTGATGTTAGTTTGATTTGTCTTGGAACAATGACTTGGGGAGAACAAAATACTAAAGAAGAAGCTTTCGAGCAAATGAACTATGCAGTTGAAAATGGTGTCAACTTTTTTGATACTGCAGAATTATATGCCGTACCACCTAAAGAAGAAACATATGGAAGGACAGAATCATATATAGGTGAATGGTTTGAACAAAAGAAAAATAGAGAAAAAATTATTTTAGCATCAAAGGTAACTGGTAGAAGTGGGATGAAATGGATGAGAGGAGAAGAAACCAGATTAGATAAAAAAAATATTACTAAAGCACTAGAAGAAAGTTTGAAAAGATTAAGAACAGATTATTTAGATCTTTATCAATTACATTGGCCTGATAGAAAAACAAATTTTTTTGGTCAATTGGGTTATGAACACGTCGAAAACGATGATGATATCCCTTTAGAAGAAACACTAGAGGTTTTAAATGATATTGTTAAAAAAGGGATGGTTAAATATATAGGAATTTCTAATGACACTCCATGGGGAACAATGAAATTAATTAAAATTGCAGAGGAAAAAAGATTAGCAAGAATTGTTAGTATTCAAAATCCTTATAATCTTTTAAATAGAACATACGAAGTAGGACTTGCCGAAGTCTCAATAAGAGAAAAATGTGGGTTATTAGCCTACTCACCTCTTGGTTTTGGAGTGCTTAGTGGAAAATATTTGAATAATCAATGGCCTGAAAAAGCCAGACTTACTTTATTTAAAGAATTTACAAGATATTTAAATCCTATAGCAGTTAAATGCACGGAAGAATATGTTAAAATTGCTAAAGAAAATAATTTAAATCCATCACAAATGTCGTTAGCGTACATTAATAATAAACCATTTGTAACCAGCAATATCATAGGAGCCACAACAATAGAACAACTAAAAGAAAATATTGATAGTATTAACCTTAAACTAGATGATAAAATTATAGAGAAAATAGAAGAAATTCATAAACAGAATCCTAATCCGGCTCCTTAAAAATTTTTTATATTTTTATTAAAATAATTAAAAATATCTTTTTAGTTTCTTTTTTAATAATAGGAACACTATTAGCTGAAGATAAAATATTATCATTACCTAAAGTAACTGTTGAATATGTTACTAATACAGTTTTTCAAACAGGTATTTTAGATATTCGTACTAGAACATTTCACGCAAAGAATTTGAAAAGAATTGATGCAGTTGTAGATAATGTACCTCAATCAGTTGTTATAGATTATGAAAAACAAGTAGCTACTTATATTTGGCCAAAAACATTTTCATATATAACAGTAAAACTTAATCCTAAAACACAAGAAAAATTAAAGAACATATCAAAAATTGTATCTTTAGAAAAAATAGATTCAGAATTTATTCATGGATTTGAAACTGATGTATTTAAAATAAAAATAAAATTAATTGATGGAACAACTGAAGAAAGTACTAGATGGATTACCAAACATGGTGTAACTTTAAGAGAAAAAGGAATTATTGATGGTAAGGAAGGAAAATTACAGTTTCTTTCAGAATTTAGTAATGTAAAAGTTTTTAAACAAGATAGAAAAGTTTTTGAGGTTCCTGAAAATTATAAATTAGCTCCAATGGATCAATTAGATGATATAAATGAATTATTAAAACTTATGGTAAAAAGAACATAAAAAATATATAAAATTATGACAAAAATTAATTTCTTAATTATTTCTTTGATTTTTTATTCATTTATTTTTTTATCATTAAATAAAATTTATGGAGCAAATGAGCAATTAGTTTGTCCTGGACTTAAATTATTTAATAGATGGTGTGCTGGAGAACATTTAGAAAATAATATAAAGGCATGTATAATGGTAACAAAACCAACAAAAGAAGAAGGGGATTATAAAAAAACAAATAGAGGGCAACCAAGTCTTACAGTTTATCATTTACCATCACAAGATGCAGTAGGCATTGTTTATGTAACAGCTGGTTATAAATATAGATCTGAAAGTTATGTTTCTATAAATATTGATAATAAAAAGGAATTTGATTTAAAACTTATAGAAGGTGATACAGCATTCTTAGATGAAGAAGAATTAGAAAAAAATCTTGTGAAATCAATGAAAAAGGGCAACAATTTAAAAATAATTGGATATTCAACTAGAGGAACTAAAACCACAGACACTTACTCTTTAATGGGATTCACTTCTGCTTATAATCACATCTCAAAGTCTTGTAATATTAAAACTAATTAAGAAAAAAAAATTATGATTAAAAAAATTGTTTTAGCTTATTCAGGTGGTCTTGATACATCTGTAATTTTAAAGTGGCTACAAAATAAATATAAAGCAGAAGTCATATGCTACACTTCCGATTTAGGTCAAGAATTAAACAAAAAAAAGATAATTACAAACGCAAGAAAGTTAGGAGTAAAAAAAATACTTATAGAAGATTTAAAAGATATTTTTGTTAAGGATTATATATATCCAATGATTAGAGGAAATGCATTATATGAAGGTTATTATTTGCTTGGAACGGCAATAGCAAGACCATTAATTGCAAAAAGGCAAATTGAAATAGCAAAAAAATATAAGGCAGATGCGGTAGCTCATGGCGCTACTGGAAAGGGTAATGATCAAATAAGATTCGAACTTAGTTATTATTATTTTAATAAAAAAATAAAAGTTATATCACCATGGAGAGAATGGAATTTTAAATCAAGAAATGATTTAATTAATTATGCAAGAAAAAATAATATTCCTATTCCCAAAGATAAAAAAGGTGAAGCACCATTTTCCGTTGATGACAATTTGTTTCATACATCAACTGAAGGAAAAATTTTAGAAGATTTAAAAAAACCAGCTCCAGAATATATCTATCAAAGAACACTTTCACCTGAAAAAGCTTCAAATAAATCTGAGAAATGTTCTTTAACTTTTTCTAATGGAAATTTAATTGCTATAAATAATAAAAAGCATAGACCAAAAGATTTATTAAAAAAACTAAATGAATTAGGAAAAAAACATGCAATAGGAAGAGTAGACCTAGTAGAAAATAGATTTATTGGTATTAAATCAAGAGGAGTATATGAAACACCAGGAGGGACAATTTTATTGTTTGCCCATAGAGCGATGGAATCTATTACTTTAAATAAATCACAACAGCATTTAAAAGATGAGTTAGTGCCTAAATATTCAGAACTTATTTATAATGGCTATTGGTTTTCTAAATTAAGAAAAAAGTTGCAAAATTTGATTGATAAAACACAAAAGAAAGTTGAGGGGAATATAAAATTAAAGTTATATAAAGGAAATATTATAATTTTAGAAAGGTCATCAAAAAAAAGCTTATATTCTAAAGACATTGCATCATTTGAAAAAAGCAAAGGATTTAATCCTAAAAATGCAGAAAACTTTATAAAAAGAAAAAGATATGAGTTTTAAAAAAATTTTGGAATTTCTAGTTTATTTTTTCTACAAGTAGCAATTAAAGTATTATGAAGAAGACAAGCTATTGTCATTGGTCCAACGCCACCTGGGACGGGAGTAATTGCACCTGCAACTTTGTCAGCTTCACTAAATTCTACATCTCCAACTAATTTTTTTCCCCCATTCTTTTCTATTCGATTTATTCCAACATCAATTACTGTAGCTCCTGGTTTTATCCAGCTTCCTTTTACCATTTCTGGAACTCCAACTGCAGCAACAACAATGTCATTTTTTTTGACTTCGTCTTGCAAGTTTTTAGTTTTAGAGTGCGCAATAGTGACTGTGCAACTTTCTCCAATCAACAAGGCTGCCATAGGTTTGCCAACAATATTTGATCTACCAACAATAATTGCTTTTTTTCCAGCAAGATTCTTCAGTTGGTTTAATAAAAGCATTTTGCATCCTAAAGGTGTGCAAGGCACTAAAGAGTCAATGCTAGACCATAGTCTTCCAGTATTTATAGCGTGAAATCCATCAACATCTTTATCAGGGTTAATAGCATTAATAACAGAGTCCTCATTAATTTGATCAGGTAAAGGAAGTTGAACTAATATTCCATTTATTGATTTATCTTTATTAAGTTCATCAACTAAATTCAAAAGATCTTCTTGTGAGGTTTTTTCATCTAATATTTTAGTAACAGAATGCATACCCACTTCTTCTGTTTTTTTTGCTTTCATTTTGACATAAACAGCACTAGCAGGATCTTCCCCTACTCTGACAACTGCTAAACCTGGGACTATATTTTTTTCTTTTTTTAGCTTTGTTACGTGTTCTGCTAACTTAATGCATAATTTATCTGCAAATTCTTTACCATTAATTAATTGAGCCATTTTTTATAATCCAACAAAAATTTCAAAAACTAAATTTCTTATAAAAAATAATAATAAAATCAAAATAACAGGGGAGATATCTAATCCCCCTAAATGAGGCAATATTCTTCTAATAGGACTTAAAAATGGTTCAGTTAAGCGATTTAAAGCTTCTACAATCATATAAACTAGCCTGTTATTAATGTTTATTATATTAAAGCCTATCAACCAACTAAATACAGCGTTTAAAATAATAGCCCAAATAAAAAGCTCAATAACACTATTAAAAAGAATCAGCGCAGATTGCATAATAAATTTATTATAGTCAATTTAAATAAAAAAAAGACCTCACTTTCGCAAGGTCTCTTTTAAATGAAAAAAAATATTAAATAAAAAATGTTTTTTTCTTATAGGAAAATTACCATTTTAATCCGACAGCATATGTCCAACCGCCATCATCAATGCCAAGTTTTTCTCCTATATCATCACCTAAAGGTGAGTCAATACCAATTTGCCAAGTGTATCCTACTCTAAATTCAATAGGCAGTTTAAAGTAATTTGGTAAACTCGCTCCAGTTAATCCAGCTAGGCCTCTACCTAGTTGATCTAACCCAATGTTTAATCCTGCACCTGCTTGAACTGCTGGAATAACACCACCCGCGTGCATACCTCTTACTTCAACTTCACTTTCTCTTGTGTTATCACTTGTGCCTCTATTGACATTCCTTTTGTATGAAAGATCGTCTAGAAATCCTCCCATTAATCCATAACCGCCTAATGCGTAAGGACTAATTCCGTAATGTGCTGGATTATATTTTACTAATGGTTCCCAACCAGCAAATTCTCCAACTAATTCTAGAAAATCTAGTGGTTCAACAAGAACATTACTAAAGATTCTTGGTTGCCATACTCTACCTTCTGTAGCAGCATGACCTCTCCAAGAATTTACATTACCTTTAATTATAGTTCCATCAACTTCAACTCTGAAGAAACCATAATCAGCTCCGATAGTAAATCCATCACCATCTTCTTTTTCCCAATCTAAACGATTGTAACGAGCTTCATCAACTCCATCACCTAAATCTCTTCTATTACTTGCAAATCTACAACGGTCGCTTGCAGCGCTTGCAGTACCTCTACAAGAATAGATTGTATTATTTCCGAATTGCAATGAGTGAAAATGGCTGTCTATAGAACGCACCATTGCATACCCACCTGTATCAGCTTGTGCAACTGGAGCACTAAGTGCAGCTGCTACTGATAAAATTGCAGAATATTTAAGTATTTTTTTCATTTTAATCCCCTTTTTTAAAAATAAACATATAAATAGAATTATATGTAAAGTTTACAAAATCTAAAGCAATATTCTTATTATATTTGTAATATGTTGTAAAATTACAACATCTTTATTTTTGGCCTTTTTTTTTGTAATATGTAATATATTAAAAACAAATATTACAAAAAGATATGAAAAATTTTAAATTATTTTTTGCTGCTTCTGTTTTTATTGTTTTTGCTAATACAAATTTTTTGTACGCATTTAATGACAAATCTAAAAACTTATTAGGCATATATGAATTAAAACAGGGTCTTTTAGCCCATGATAGAGGTTGGTTTGGTACAAATAGAGAAGGTTTTGGACCTGATTATAATTTTGAGCTAATGTTTAATTCGCCAAGATTCATGAATAGATTTTGGTCTCCAAAACCTATTTTAGGATTAACTCAAACATCTACAGGAGGAAGCAGCCTTTATTATGGAGGTTTGACATGGGATTTCAAAATATCAGAAAAATGGTTTTTTTCTGGAACAACAGGAATCGCTTATACCAATGGTTTAACTAAGCTTGATAAAGGAGCCGTGCCAACTGGTGATAAAAAAATTCAATTTGGTTCTAAAATTTTACATAGAGGAGCTCTAGAACTTGGATGGAATTTTTATGGGAAAGATACAATATCTTTAATGTTTAGTCATGTCTCACATGGAAGTATGCTTGATGAAAAGAATCAAGGAATGGACGAATTTGGCATTAGATATGGGTATCGATTTTAAAGTTTCTTAATTGAAAAAAAAATATTTTTCAGAACCTAATTTAATAAAAAAAAAAATAAATTTTTATGATGATATACAAATTATTCATCATTTAAATCCACGTAGATATCCCTTTTTATTACAAAGTGTTGCAAGAGGTAATTCTCTTTGTAGATACGATATATTATTTGCCTTTCCACAAAAAGAAATAATTCTAAATTATGAAAATATAAATGATAAAAAAAATAACTTTTTAAAGACATTCGATAGAGAATGGAAAAAAGAAAAACATAACTTTAAAGAAAATAACTTCCCCTTTTATGGGGGCTGGTTTGTGTATTTGGGATATGAATTAATTTCTCAAATAGAAAAGAAAATTTATCCTAACAATCACCGTTATAATTTTCCTGTAGCATTTGCAACTAGGATTCCAATAGCAATTATTAAAGATAATTTTAATAAAGAAACTTTTATTTTGTGTGAAAAAAAATATAGAAGATTTTTAAATATAGTAGAAAGAGATATAAAAAAAATAAAAGAAAAAAATATATCTATAGGAAAGAAAATTGGTAAAAAAATTTTACTAAATTCATTAAAAGAGGAGCTGCCAACTCAACATATTAAAAACATAAAAAAAATATTAGAATACATTAAAGCTGGCGATGTTTTTCAAGTAAATTTGTCTCGGGAATGGTATGGAAAAATTAATAATCGATTTACAGCTTCAGACATCTTTTTTAACTTAAAAAAAACAAATCCAGCACCTTTTGCGGGATTGGTTATTTTTAGAGATAAAGCAATTATTAGTTCTTCACCAGAAAGATTAGTAAAAGTTAAAAATGGTTATCTTGAAACAAGGCCAATAGCCGGTACAAGAAGGAGAGGTGAGAGTGGGATTTATGATGTGGCTTTATCACAAGATCTTTTGAAAAATCAAAAGGAAAGAGCTGAACATATTATGTTAGTTGATCTAGAACGTAATGATTTGTCCAAAGTTACTATTAAGGGATCTGTAAAAGTAAATGAGTCTATGATATTAGAATCTTATACTCACGTTCATCATATTGTTTCTAATGTAATAGGAAAAATTAGAAAGGGTATAACGCCAGGTAAGATTATAAAAGCAGTTTTTCCAGGAGGAACAATAACAGGATGTCCAAAAATAAGATGTATGGAAATATTAAGTGAAATTGAAAAAACTGGAAGAGGCCCATATACAGGTTCAATGGGGTACATAAATAATGACGGAACTATGGATTTAAATATTTTAATTAGAACAATTATAAAAGATAAAGATAATGTATCTATTAGAGCTGGTGGAGGAATAGTAGCAGATTCTATTCCTAGAAGGGAATTAGATGAAGCGAGAGCAAAGGCAAGAGGCATGATAGATGCTTTAGTGAGGTAGTTTTTTTTATGTTTCAAGTTAATGGGAAATTATCCAATTATATTGATATTAGAGACAGAGCACTTCATTATGGGGATGGCGTCTTTGAGACTATAGCAGTAAAAAAATCCTTAATGGAATTTTGGAAAGAACATTATCAAAGATTAGCAAAAGGTTGCAAAACATTAAAAATAAAATGTCCTACTGAAAATTTATTAAAAAAAGAAATTAATAAATTTATTAAAAAAAACAAAAAAGAAAAATTTGTTTTAAAAATAATAATTTCTAGAGGCGTTGGCGGAAGAGGGTATAATCCTCCAAGAAATACAAAGCCAAATCGAATTCTAGGAATTTATAATTGGCCAAAATATCCTGAAATAAATTTTAAAACAGGAATAAAAATGGGAATTTGTAAAACCAGAATTTCAAAACAACCTTATTTATCTGAAATTAAACATCTAAATAGATTGGAACAAATTATTGCAAGATCAGAATGGCAAAGCAAAACAATATCTGAATCTATAATGTTGGATTCTAATGAAAATGTAATTGAAGGCACAATGAGTAATATTTTTGGAGTAAAAAAAAATATTTTTTATACACCAATTATTAAATTTGCTGGGGTAGAGGGCGTAATGAGAAAGGTAATTTTAAAATTATTAGAAAAAAATAAAAAAAAATTTGTAATAAAAAAAATAAAATTGAAAGAACTTTTAAAATATGAAGAAATTTTTATTTGTAATTCAGTTTTTGGGATATGGCCAGTTAAACAAATATTGAAAAAAAAATTCTTTTTTGGAAAAAATACTAAAGAAATTATTAATTTTTTATCAGATAAAAAATAGATTAATTTTTCTTAAAAATATCTTTTATAAAAAAAACTCCAAAGATTATAATTATGATTGGGGTTAACCATAGAAAATAAGTTTTAGAATTAAATCTAGGTTTAAGTAAAATAAACTCTCCGTATCTTTCTACTAAATAATCAGTAATTTCTTTTTCATTTTTACCTTCTTTTAATTTTTCTTTAATTAAAACTCTTAAATCTCTTGCTAAGATTGAATCGGAGTCATCAATGCTTTGACTTTGACAAACAACACAACGAATTTTTTTATTAATTTCTCTTGCTTTTTTATCTAAATTTTCATTTGCAAATATATTTTGGGAATAGAAACACATAAATATTAAAATTAATATTTTTTTCATTTTTCAAGCAATTCTATTTTTGATATAAGAGTTTTTATTTGTTTTTCATTTATAACACCATTTACCTTATGTATTATAATTCCATTTTGATCAATTAAAAAACTTTCAGGTATACCATTTACCCCCCAATTAATGCCAGTAATACCTGTGTTATCAATTCCAATTTTAGAA
>CAYNCC010000035.1:5522-10127 GCA_964396035.1 uncultured Alphaproteobacteria bacterium | reverse complement strand
AATCGTTATGTTTTACAACATAAATTACTATATTAACATTTCTAAATATTAAATATGAGAAGCAATTTAAATATTTCCATTTTTGGTTTAGGTTATGTAGGCCTTCCTTTAGCTGTAAAATTGTCAAATTATTTTAATGTTCTCGGATTTGACAAAAATAAAAATCGAATAAAAGAATTAAAAAATTTTTTAGATATAAATAACGAAATAAATTTTAAAGAATTAAAAAAAGCAAAATTAAATTATTCTACAAATATTCAAGACTTAAAAAATTCAGATGTTTTTATTGTAACTGTTCCAACCCCTGTAACTAAAACTAATAAACCAGATCTTAAGCCATTATTAGAAGCTTGTAAGGATATTGGAAAAATTATATCAAAAGGCGCTATAGTTGTTTTTGAAAGCACAGTTTATCCAGGAGTTACAGAAGAAATTTGTGGACCAGAAATAAAAAAATATTCTAATTTAGTTCCTGGAAAAGATTTTTATTTAGGGTATTCACCTGAAAGAATGAATCCCGGAGATAAAGCTCATTCTGTTGATAAAATAACGAAAGTTGTGTCAGGAGATTGCAATAAAACAAAATTAATTCTAAAAAAGATTTATGGCAAAGTTAATTCAGGTAAAATTTTTGTAGCTAAAAACATTAAAACAGCAGAAGCCGCAAAAGTTATTGAGAATACTCAAAGAGATATAAATGTTGCATTTATAAATGAAATAACAAAACTTTTTAAAAAGATTGATATAAGTATCTTCGATGTTTTAAATACAGCTTCTACAAAATGGAATTTTTTAAATTTTAAACCAGGTTTTGTTGGCGGACATTGTATTGGCGTTGATCCATATTATTTGTCTTATCTAGCAAGA
Organism: uncultured Alphaproteobacteria bacterium; assembly: GCA_964396035.1. Lineage (GTDB taxonomy): Bacteria > Pseudomonadota > Alphaproteobacteria > CAYNCC01. The sequence continues at coordinate 9,260 of CAYNCC010000035.1, read as the reverse complement.
CAAAAAAAAATTGCATCAAATTTAATTCTTTCAGGAAGAAAAATTAATAATAATTTTCCTATATTCTTGGCTCAGTATATAAACAGTTTAATTAGCAAGAGGAATAAAATTTTAGTTTTAGGCCTTACTTTCAAAGAAAATGTAAATGATTTAAGAAATACAAAAGTTTTAGATTTAATTAAAACATTAAAGAAAAAAGGTCATAAAGTTTATGTTAATGATTTATATGCAAATGAAAGCGAAGTAAAAAGCATGAATCTAAGTCTTACATCTTTATCTAGGAAAGATAAATATGATACAATTATTCTCGCAGTAGCTCATGATAATTATAAAAAATTAAGTTATTCTTTTTTTAATAAAAAATTAAACAAAAATGCAAAAATTTTTGATTTAAAAGCAATATGGAAGAAAAAAAAATTTCCAAAAAAGATCGAATATATAATCCTTTAAAAATTGATTTCAACTTTGTTTAGTGAAACTGCAGTTTTTACTATAAATTGTTTTTTGGGTAATTGGTGTAATTTTTCTTTTTCTTCTTTTCCATATCCTGTCATAACAAGAAAACCTCCTTTAATTCCTTCTACGAAGGCTGCTTTTAAATCATTAATTTTGTCTCCTACCATCCATGAATTGTTTAGATTTAAATTAAATAATTTTTTAGCTATTAAAAACATTCCCCCATTAGGTTTTCTACACGGATGATTTCTGTGTTGATAAACTCCTTTTGCATAGGGATGATGAGGGCAAGCTATGACGCCATCAATTTTAGCATTTCTTTTTAATAGTTGGTCTAGAAGTTTTTTTTGAACTAAAGAAAAATCTTTCCATGAGTGAATTCCTAAACCAATACCGCCTTGGTTTGTAATTAAAATAACAGGGATATTTTTTTTATTACAATCTTTAATAATTTTTTCACATCCTTTTATTACTTTAGCTTCCTTTATTTTCATAAGAGAATCTTTCCAATCAATTAAAACGCCATCTCTATCTAAAAATAAACAAGGAGTGTTAAAAAATTTTTTATTCGAAAGTTTTTCAACCCATATATTTTGTTTGTTTATTTGTTTATATTTCACAATAATATTCCTTTTATATATAAAATTTAATTTTGTGAAAACAATTCTAATAAAAATTTTTATTTTAGCTTGCTTTTATTTTTGCATTTCAAGCAATTCATTTGGATTTTCTTATAAAGAAACACATGAGTTTGAAATCTATAGGAATGCAAAAAAAATTGGCTTTCATAAATTATCCTTTAAAAAACAAGACAATCAAATTATTGTTAATTCTCAAATTAGAATGACTGTTAAATTTGGATTTCTAACAATTTTTAAATATATGCATGATGGTGAAGAAACTTGGAATGAAAATAATTTTATTAAGGCAAACACGATAACTCAGAAAAATAATAGAAACTTTAAATTTAGTGCTAATAGAAAAGATTCAAAAATAGTAATAAATTCAAGAGGAAAGGAGTTTTTTGTAAATGAAGATAGTTTAATAACATCTTATTGGAATCAGAAATGGTTAAATAAAAAAATTTTAATTGATAGCCAGCATGGGAAAAAAAGATTTATTAAAGTTCAAAAAAAAGAAATAGAAAGCGTTACTACCGCATATGGAAATATATTAGCCCAAAGATATAAAATAACTGGTAAGCAAGATAAGTCTAATGGTAAAAAAATTGATTATGATATTTGGTACGATAAAAATAAAAGATGGGTAAAAATAAAATTTTTTATTAAAAATTCACTTATCGAGTATTTTCTTGTAACTACTTACTAATTTAATATAATTTATAATTGTATGAAAAATTATAAATTAATTAGAAAAGATTGCATTCAATGGATGAATAAGCAAAAGAAAAAGTCTATTGATTGTATCGTCACGTCTCCCCCATATAATTTAAAAGTTAAATATGGCAATTACGATGACTCGGCTCCAAGAAAAAAATATTTAATTTGGATGAGTAAAATTGCAAAATTAATGAAAAATATTTTAAAAGATAATGGACAAATTTTTTTAAATATTGGTTATTCTAATGTAGATCCATTTGTTGCTATGGATGTTGCACAACAATTTAGAAAGTTTTTTATTTTACAAAATCAATTTACATGGGTAAAACATATTGCTGTTAATAATACTGGATATGGGCAATATAAACCTATAACTTCGAATAGATTTGCTAGTGTCACAACTGAAAATATTTTTCATTTCACAAAAAATGGCGCGGTATCGGTTGATAGATTGGCTATTGGACAAAGAAATCAAACACACCCAATTTATCCTGAACTTTATAGCGAGGGTAGACACAGAGCTGTTGCTAGAAGAAAAATTGCAAAAAGAATGAAATTCGAAAATTATAAAGACGTACAATCAAATGCAGATGAAGAACAAAAAAAAGAATTTGAAGAAAAAGTTAAACAATTAATTAAAGAGAATCCATATAATCCAACAAAAAAAAAATGTATTGGGAATGCATGGTTTATACCTTACACACCAACAAGTAGACTTTCAAAAGAATTAGGAGTTGAAAACGATCACAATAGTAGGAAAAATAGTCGAGCAAATCATCCAGCAACATTTCCAGAGTTAGTTGCAACTCAATGTATTAAATTTAGTGGTATAAAAAAAGACTCAATTGTTTTTGATCCATTCGTAGGAACAGGAACCACAATAGTATCTGCATTGAAATTGAATATGCAAGCAATTGGAATTGATATTAATGATAATTATTTAAAATTTGCAAAAAAAAGAGTGGAAAAAATCAATTTCAGTAATTCTAATGAAAATAAACTTAATATTAATAGTATTATAAATAATAATTTAATATAATTTTATAAAATGATTTTAAAAATAAAAATAATTATATTTGCTTTATTTTTTAGTATTTTCCTATATAAAGCAGAGGCTTTTGATAATACAAATGATGCTTCATTTATATCAGAAGTAAAAACTGGTATAGCTGCTCATGATGTAGGTTTTTTTGGTAGACAAAAAGAAGATGGTTTGGATTCTAGTTTTGAGTTTCTTTTTAGAAGAATTAATTACAATCTACTTTGGTTAGGTAAACCAAAACCTCATATTGGAGCAACAATTAATATGGGGGGAGATACAAGTCAAGCATATGCAGGTGTAACATGGAATTATAAGTTACCAAAAAGAATGTTTTTTAATTTTAGTTGGGGCTTAGCTTATCATAATGGTGATAAAAAACATTCTGCAAATCATGTTGTAACAGATAAAAAAGAGCTTGGTTCAAGTATATTATTTCGCGAAGCAGTAGAGATTGGATGGAATTTTTATGGAAAAGATTCTATATCTTTAAGATTAGACCACATATCAAATGCCAATCTTTGGGGTGAAGATTCAAACGAAGGCTTAGATACTTTTGGAATTTTTTACGGATATCGTTTTTAAGAATTATTTCATTTAATTAAATATTTTTTTATTAAACCTTGTTGTAAAAAGGTAAAAATAATAGTTAAAGGTAAAAAACCAAAAACTTTAAAAGAAACCCAGAAATCAGTAGAAAAGTTTCTCCAGATTATTTCATTTAGAATTGCCATAAATAAAAAAAATAGTCCCCATCTTATAGTTAAAATGTTCCATCCTTTATTATTTAATTTTAGTAGGTTAGATAAATAAATTTGTAAAAAGTTTTTTTTAATTATAAAGCCAAAAAATAAAAAAGAAGAAAATAAACAATAAACAATAGTTGGTTTAATTTTAATAAAT
>CAYNCC010000035.1:5166-5512 GCA_964396035.1 uncultured Alphaproteobacteria bacterium | reverse complement strand
GGATCATTAAAATATATAGTAAGACTTCCAAAAATTAGGACTAGAATTGTTGTAATTAAAAGAGGTGTAGAAATTTTTTTGAAATATAAATAACTAACAAGTATTGCTATAAAAGTTGCTATAACAAAAAATTTTGTAGCTGAAATAATTCCATATTTTGCATTTATAATAAAAAACAATATAAGAGGGATTAATTCTATAAGAGATTTTATAAATGATTGTTCTTGCTTCATATTCTTAATTTTCTAAACCCATGAGACTTTTAGCTAATTCTGAGGCTTCTAAAGATTGCAAATCTTCATTTTTTTCACCTACTCCTATTTCATTAACTGTTAGATTATTTTTC
>CAYNCC010000035.1:4543-5156 GCA_964396035.1 uncultured Alphaproteobacteria bacterium | reverse complement strand
AATATACAGCCTTTTGCACTTCCATCTAATTTAGTAACTATTAAACCTGAAATTTCTGCCATTTCTTTAAAAATTTCAACTTGGTTTAATGCGTTTTGTCCTGTTGTAGCATCTAAAGTTAATAAGCAGTGATGAGGACTTGTTGGATCAATTTTTCTTATAACTCTTATAATTTTTGCAAGCTCTTCCATTAATTCTGTTTTATTTTGAACTCTTCCGGCTGTATCTATAAATAAAATATCACTTTTTTCATTTTTAGCTTTTTGGAGAGCATCATACGCTAAGCTTGCAGGATCTGATCCTTCGTTTCCTTTTAAAAATCCTGTATTTGCTCTTTTAGACCAAATTTCTAGTTGTTCAACTGCAGCTGCGCGAAAAGTATCACAAGCAGCAATTATTATTTTTTTACCTTTATTAGAATATTGATGTGCTAATTTACCTATTGTTGTAGTTTTTCCAGTACCGTTAACTCCTACAACTAAAATTACATTAGGCTTAATATCGTCTTTTAATTCCATTGGTTTTGCTACATTAACTAAGGCCTCTTCTATTTTTTTTGCTAGAAACTTTTGGTGTAAATGTAAATTTGGATCATAAAAGCTTAGGTAAATTA
>CAYNCC010000035.1:0-4533 GCA_964396035.1 uncultured Alphaproteobacteria bacterium | reverse complement strand
TAAGGCTTCTTCTATTTTTTTTGCTAAAAAAGCTCTTACTTCATCTGATTTAACATTTTTATCAAATTTTTCATCAGCTAATTGTGCTGTTAATTTTTCTGCAGAGATTGGTCCTAGATCAGCCATTATTAATAATTCTTCTAAACTATTTAAAGTTTCAACATCTAATTTTTTATTAACAAATATTTTTTTTACTCCTTGAGTTATTTTTTCTGATGATTTAAAAAGTCCTGTTTTTAGTTTTTGAAACCAACTACGTTTTTTTTCAGGTTCTTTTTGAACTTCTTGAATTTTTGTAATTTCTTTTGGAGCTTCTTTTTTTTTAAACAAACCAAAAAAACTTTTCTTTTTTTTAGTTACCTCTTCTTTTGGACTTATAAGTTTTGTTTTTTCAGCTTCAATTTCTATTTTTTTAGGAGTTTCTTTCTTTTCAAATTTTTTCTCAATTCTCTTTTTTTCAATATCCTCTATATCTTTTTTGGGAATTTTCTTTTTTATTTTATTAAGAAGACTATCTTTTATTCTTGTTAACCAACTCATTAGATTGCCTGTGCAATTAGTTTTTCATTATTTATATATTTGCCTTTTAATGAAACAATGTCTCCGATTCTATGCTTTGATTTAGAAATTATGGGAATAAAATTTTCGGAGTGTCCTTCCGATTGTTTTTCAAAAAGAACTCTATGAGTTTTATTAATTTGATTTTTTAAAAAAATTTTCATTCTTTCATTAGCTTTATTTCTAAGTATTTTTGCTCTTTCTTTTACAACTTCCTTAGAAATTTGAGGCATTTTTGATGCTGGTGTATTTGGTCTATTAGAATATGGAAAAATATGTAAATAAGTTAAATCACACTCATCCAAGATTTTTTTAGTGTTTTTAAACATCGCTTTTGTTTCTGTTGGAAAACCTGCAATTATATCTGCCCCAAAAACCATATTATTTCTAAATTTTTTTAAATTTTCACATAGTTTTATAACATCTTCTCTTAAATGACGCCTCTTCATTCTTTTTAAAATAATATTATCACCAGACTGTATACTTAAATGTAAATGAGGCATTAGTCTTTTTTCATGACAAATTATATCTATAAGATCTTTGTCAATTTCTATAGCATCCAAAGAGGACAATCTTAATCTTTCTAATTTTTTTACATCTTTAAAAATTCTTTTTATTAATTTTCCTAAGGTTGGTTTTTCTATAAGATCATTACCATAAGATGTTAAATCAACTCCACTTAAAACAATTTCTTTAAATCCTTTTTCTAAAAGAATTTTTATTTGTTCACATACTCTGGCCATTGGAACGCTTCTACTGTTTCCTCTACCATAAGGGATTATACAGAAAGTGCATCTATGATCACAACCAGTTTGAATTTGTATAAATGCTCTTGCTTTTCTATCAAAACCATTAATAAAGTGATTAGCGGTTTCTTTAACTGACATTATATTGTTAACTGCAATTTTAGGTTTTTTAGAATTAAGTAGATTTAAATATTTCTCAAAATTAAATTTTTCTTCATTCCCGAGAATTAAACTAACTTCTTCCATATTTTTATAAATTTTAGGATTAATTTGAGCTGAGCAGCCTGTGACAATAATTTTTGCCTCAGGGTTTTCTCTTTTTATTTTTCTAATTTTTTGTTTAGCTTGCTTTTCAGCTTCCTTTGTCACAGCACAAGTATTAATAAAAAAAGTATTATGAAGGTTGGCTAATTTTGCTTTTTCTTTAATAATTTGTGAATCAAAACTATTAAGCCTACAACCAAACGTTATGATATTTTGATTTTTCATAAGTTTTATAAAAATTTTTCTAAGTTTCCCTTTTTAATAATTTTTACTGGACCTGTCATTACAATATGACCATTTATTTTATACTCTATTTTTAATTTTCCACCATCCATTTGTATATAACAAGTTTTATCATTTATTAATTTTTTTTTAATAGCTGCAACAGTAGTTGCTGATGCACCAGTTCCACATGCTTTTGTTATACCAACCCCTCTTTCCCAAACTTTTAATGAAATTTTATTCTTTCCTGTAACTTTTGCAAAGTTGACATTAATTCTTTGAGGAAAAAAAGAATGTTTTTCAATTTTTGGTCCTATTTTTTTTAAGTTTATTTTTTTTAAATTTTTTGTAAAAAAAACTATATGAGGATTACCAACATTCACAACAAATGGATTGTCAAAATTACCTATTTTAAAATTTAGTTCTTCTATATTTATTTTTTTTTTTAAAGGTATTTGATTCCATCTAAAATATGCTTTTCCAATATCAACCGATACATGATTGTTTTTCTTTAAAGTAGCATTTAAAAAACCAGCTTTAGTTTGAATAACAGTTTTTTTTTTTCTTAATTCATTCATCAAAAGAAAAGCCACACACCTTGATGCATTTCCACAAGCATATGTTTCGCTTCCATCTGCGTTATAAATTTTTATAAATACATTTGTTTTTTTGTTTTTTGGTTTTTCCAAAATTATAATTTGATCACATCCTAATCCCTTTTTTCTATTTGATATTTTTTTAATATTATTTTTAAGCAAACGTACCCTTTTTTGTCTTCCATCGATAATGATGAAATCATTTTTTAATCCATGCATTTTAATAAAATTTATTGTCATATTATTTATTTATAATTTTTTTTTATTTAACATATATAATCTATAATTGAAAAAAAAATATGTTTAAAAGTTTATCAGACAGATTAACAGGAATCTTTGAAAAAATAAAAAGCAAAGGTTCGTTAAAAGAAAATGATGTTGAAGAAGCTTTAAGAGAAGTAAGGATTGCTCTTTTAGAGGCTGATGTATCCTTATCTGTTGTTAAAGAATTCCTAGAAAAAGCCAAAAAGAAATCTGTTGGGTCTAAATTAATAAAAAGTGTATCTCCTGGTCAATTAGTTGTAAAAATTGTAAATGATACTCTTATAGAAATTCTTGGTCATAAAGAAGATCCGATAAATTTAAAAGCAACTCCTCCTGTTATAATACTTATGGTTGGATTACAAGGATCAGGTAAAACAACTACATCAGCTAAAATTGCTAAAAGATTAAAAATAAAAGATAAAAAAAAGGTTTTAATGTCTTCTTTAGACGTTCAAAGACCTGCAGCACAGGAACAATTAGCAACATTAGGCAAACAAGTGGAAGTTAATACTGTTGATATAGTGCCAAAACAAACACCATTAGAAATTGCAAAAAGGTCTTTAGATCAAGCAAGAAAAGAAGGTTATGATGTTTTAATTTTAGATACAGCTGGACGTCTTCAAATTGATAAAGAACTCATGGGCGAAGTAGAAAGCGTTTCTAAATTAACGAATCCTACAGAAATCCTTTTAGTATCAGATGCAATGATAGGACAAGAATCTGTAAATGTTGCAAAAGAATTTAATGATAAATTAAAATTAACAGGAATTGTTTTAACTAGACTAGACGGCGACGCTAGAGGCGGAGCAGCTTTATCAATGAAATCAGTTACAGGATGTCCTATAAAATTAATTGGTGTTGGTGAAAAAATGGAAGCATTAGAAATTTTTTATCCAGATAGAATTGCTAATAGAATTTTAGGCATGGGAGACGTAGTTAGTTTGGTTGAAGAGGCATCTGAAACAATAAAAAAAGAAGATGCTGAAAAGTTAAATAAAAAAATTAACGAAGGGGAGTTTACTTTAGATGATTTAGCTAAACAATTAAAACAGATGAAAAAGATTGGCGGTTTAAAAGGAATATTATCAATATTACCTGGTGCAAGCAAAATACAAGATCAAATGGATATAGCTAAAATAGATGATAAACTTATATTAAGACAACAAGCCATTATTTCTTCTATGACAATTGAAGAAAAAAATAATTACAAAATATTACACGCCTCAAGAAAAAAAAGAATAGCATTAGGTTCAGGCACAACAATTCAAGAAGTTAATAAATTACTTAAACAATATCATTCCATGTTAAAAATGATGAAGAAATATGGAAAAATGGACAAAAAAACTTTGATGAGACAAGGGTTTGGAAATATGCTCCCTCCAGGATTGCAATAATAAATAATTACTATATATTACAAAAATTAAAATTAAACATTATGAGCACAAGAATAAGATTATCAAGAATAGGCGCAAAGAATAGACCATTTTTTAAAATTGTTGTAACTGACAAGAGAAACGCTAGAGATGGTAAATTTATTGAAAAGTTAGGAACATATAATCCTCTTTTGCCAAAAGGCGATTCTAATAGAATTATTTTTGATGAAGATAGAGTAAAATACTGGTTATCTAAAGGGGCTACACCATCATACAAAATGGCAATTTTTTTAAGTGATGCAAATATTGTAAAAAAACCACTAATCCATCAACAAACAAAAAAACATTTGCCAAAAGTAAAAAAGAAAGAAGGAGAAGCGCCAAAAGCAGATGCACCAAAAAAAGATGCGCCAAAACCAGAAGCTAAACCAGAAGAAAAAACCCAAGCAGATGCTCCAAAACCAGAAGCTAAACCAGAAGAAAAAACCCAAGCAGATGCTCCAAAACCAG
>CAYNCC010000034.1:8674-10314 GCA_964396035.1 uncultured Alphaproteobacteria bacterium | reverse complement strand
ATAAAATATAATTAATTTTTACAAAAAAACATTTAAATAAAAAAAAAAATAACTATTTATTAATTAGTTATTCGATAATTTTATATATGAGAAGAAATAGAAAAGCCAAAATAATCGCAACACTTGGGCCTTCAACTACAGATTTTAAAAGTATAAAAAAACTTTACTATAATGGCGCTGATATTTTCAGATTGAACTTTAGTCACGATGTTAAAGATTCTCATATTAAAAGATTTAAAGATATTAGAAATTTAGAAAAAAAAGTTAATAGACCAATTGGAATCTTAATGGATCTTCAAGGTCCAAAACTAAGAGTTGGTAAATTTGATAATGGTCCTATTTTTCTTAAACAAGGAAAAAAATTTACTTTTGATTTAAATCCACAATCAGGAAATAAATTTAGAGTTTATCTACCACATAAAGAAGTTTTCAAAAGAATTAAAAAGGGAAATAAAATTTTAGTAGATGATGGTAAATTAACACTTATTGTAACTAAAAAAAATTCAAATTATATAGAAACTAAAGTAAAATTTAGCGGTTTTATTTCCAGTAGTAAGGGTTTTAATATTCCTAATGTTAATTTTGGAAAAAACATGCTGACAAAAAAAGACAGGGAAGATTTAAGATTAGCATTAAAACTAGGAGTTGATTGGATTGCTTTATCATTTGTTGAAACAGCAAAAGATGTTATTAATTTAAAAAAAATAATTAAAAATAAAGCTTTAGTTTTAACAAAACTTGAAAAACCAAGTGCTTTAAAAAATTTAAGTGGGATTATAGAAGTTTCTGATGCAATTATGATTGCAAGAGGGGATCTTGGAATAGAAGCTCCTTTAGAAAGTTTACCAAGCGCACAAAAAAAAATTATTACCGCTTGCAGACAAGCAGGCACACCTGTCGTAGTTGCAACACAAATGCTTGATTCAATGGTAAATTACCCAACACCAACTAGAGCAGAAGCTTCTGATGTTGCCACAGCTATTTATGATGGAACAGACGCTGTTATGTTGTCTGCTGAAACTGCTATTGGTTTATATCCAAATGAATCTGTTAAAATGATGAATAAAATAATAGAAAAAGTAGAAAGTGATCCTTTATATTTAAGTATTAATGAAGCAAGTCATGTTAAAGCAGATGCTACTGCTGAAGATGCAATAACTGAATCAGCAAAATATGTTGCTAGAACTATGTCTGCTAAGGCTGTTGTGACATATACTACCTCAGGTTCTACAGCATTACGTGCTGCTAGAGAAAGACCAGATGTCCCGATACTTGGAATTTCACCAAATTTAAATACAGCTAGAAGATTAGCGTTAGTTTGGGGCGTCCATTGCATTCACACGAAAGATGCAAGAAATTTCAAAGACATGGTTTTAAAAGCGGGAAGATTAGCAAAAAAAGAAAAATTTGCTAAAAAAGGAGATAGAGTAGTTATTACAGCAGGAGTGCCTTTTGGACAAAGTGGTGCAACAAATGTTCTTAGAATTGCTTCCGTAGACCGATACTAAATATTTTGGATTAAATTTTAACCTTGTCTTGCTTTAAATCTTGAATTTGTCTTATTAATAACATAAATACGACCTTTACGACGCACTACTTTACAATGCAAGTGTCTTTTTTTTGCAGATTTTAATGAGCTT
>CAYNCC010000034.1:0-8664 GCA_964396035.1 uncultured Alphaproteobacteria bacterium | reverse complement strand
AATAACAATTAATTAAGAAAATCTAATAGTTTTTTAAATGATGTCAAGATTGATAGTTTTAATTAAACACTAATAATTTCAAATGGTCCAGGAGGAACGTCTTTTTCATCGCCAAACAAATGGGCAAATTGAGCTTGAAGAACCCAAGCTGTTTTGCCTTTAACTGCAACTGTTGTCGGTGTATCTAAATCATCTCTTAGATTCTCAAGCGTAACTGTTTTAGAAAAATTTATTTTTGTTAAACTGCCGTTCCATGTTCCTTTAGCCCTATTTTCTACAACTAATAAATTATTTTTATCAATAGACTTAATGCCGTCTGGTGCATTTAATGGTCTTGGTAAATCTATTTTTTTTAAATTTAAAGGTTTGCCATTAGCATCGATATCAATTTTGAATAATTCTCCTGAATTCATTTTTACTGTGTAAATAGCATTGTCTACATAAGTAATACCATTTAAATTAAACCCCTCACCTTCAAAAGAACTGTTTTCAAACCAAGTCTCTATTCTATTTTTTGACTTATTTACTCTTAAAATTCTTGGATTAAATGAATCTGTAGCGTAAACATTATGATTTGCATCAATAGCAATATCATTGCAAAAGCCACCTCCTGGAAATGGATAAGTATTAATAATATCGCCTGAAACTAAATCAAAAGCTTTTAAAGAGACAGGATTATCACTTGGATAGTTTGTTACACCAGGATTTGAAGAACAAGCCCAAAGAATCTTATGTTTGTCATCTACTATAATACCTATTACAGATAATAATCCATGAGCTGCTGAAGGAATAAATTCTTCTGCATTATTTTTACCATTTGGAAATTTAACAATTTTACTTTCTTTTAAACTGCCAACATACATATCTCCTGTATATTTTGAAACAGCTATGCCTTCAGGAAAAAAATTATCTTCTAAAAATAAAGTTTTATTTGCAAGTAGTGGTTTTGAAATAAAAAAAATAAATAAATAAAAAAAAATATGTTTAAAAAATTTCATAGAATTAAGAATTACAAAAATATAAATATTTTTAGAATATAAAAAAAAAAACACAAGTTATTTTTTTTAAAATTATATTACAAATATTATTTTAAAATCATATTTTGTTGTTTTAAGATAAATATCTTTAATTTTTTTGCATTTTTTTTAGAATACAAAGCTATGTTTGATAAATTACTTTTAATAATTTTTATTCTATCTTCATTTATAATTTTTAGTTTTTTTGGATGGTATGTTAATTACTCAGGATTTCAAAAACTTGGATTTTATTTAATTCTAATACTGTTCTCGTTATTTTTTTATTTAGGTGTAAATTTTAAAATAAATGAAAAGAAAAGAAACATAACTTTATTAATCATTGTTTTTGTTTCATCATTATCTTTTGGATACAAAACATATAAAGATAATTTATATAATGCAAACGAACAAATAAAAACTTTTCTCCAAGAACTAAAAACAACTAATTTAGGTTATAAATTATATAATCTTAAAAAAAAAATTAGAAATATAGATGAATTAATAAATAATGAAATACGTGAAAATATTAAAAAGAATTTAATAATAAATGATTTAAATTTTGAATACCCTATTTTTATTGTTTTAGATACATACTCATTTCTCATAAATACAAAAAATGATAAAAAATTAGATGAAATAAGAATTTATGATAATTCTCATAATTTTACAGTGCCAATTATTTTTCAAAAAAATAACAACTTCATTTCCTTTGATACTGCATTAATTATGAAAAGTAATTTTATAAATCAATCAAACAAACCTATATGGATAAACAAACTCAAAAATAAATCTGTTTTTCATCACTGGGGAGATTCATTTAATGATAAGATTTATTTACCCGGAAGATTATTTTTTGATTTGCCAAATGAAATTTCTGAATTATTTTCTGGCTTACCATATGCAACTTGCAAAAGAAAAAATGCTTGGAATGAAACTATCGAAGTAATTGATAATAATACTGGTGAACACTTAGAAACCATTGAACTCTTAAAAATTGTAGCAAAGGTTAAAGATAATTTTAAAAGAATTGGAGATACGCCACAAGAATGTTTTGATCCTGTTCACATTAATGATGTTAGAATAGTAAAAAAACAAACTCATGCTGACTACTTTACTAATGGAAAAATAGGAGATTTGTTAGTTTCATTAAGAGAAATAGACGCTGTTGTTCTTATGGATAGAGATACTTATGATATAAAATGGATAACAAGAGGAAATTTTACAAGACAACATAGCCCAAGAATTACAAATAGAGGAACAATTATAATTTTTGATAACCAATCATCATTACCACCAAATGGCATGTCACGAATAACAGAAATAGATATTAAAACGAATGAATTAGTTGGTTTTTATGAAGCAACTGGTGATAGTTTTTTTGAAAGTCAAAACCGTGGTAGATTACAAATTGTAGATAATAGAATCTTTGTTCAAGAACATAATCAAGGCCGTTTATTCGAGTTAATTTGTAATTCGCAATATATCTCAAATAATTGCAAACAAAAAAATATTATAGAATTAAAGGAAAATAATAGAGCTAAAGGATATTATTTAGCAGATATTGTAAAAATTCAATAAAATGAATCTTTACTAATATTATTAAAATTGAATATTATATTTATTTTATGAAATTAATATCTACTGTTTACATTATTTTTTGTTTATTTTTTTTCACTAATACTAAATTAGCTTATGCTTATTTAGCACTAGGTCCTTTAATACCAATAATTGGGAATATTATCGTATTTATTTTTATAGGTATTGTAGCAATACTAGGTTTTCTTGCATATCCAATAAAAAAATTAATAGATAAAAAGAAGAAGAAGAAGAAATTAACTAAAAAAAAAAATAGGAATAATAAAGCTGCTTAAGTTAACTAAAAAAATAAAAAATTTTAATCAACATTTACCTTATTTAATTGTTGATAAATTTCCTAATCTTATAAATCTTGTATGTAATTTTGAAAATTTATTTCTTAAAAAAAAATTAAATAAAGAAATAACCAAACCTATTTTTGTAACAGGTCTTGCTAGGTCTGGATCGACAATTATCACGCATATTTTAGATTGTCATTCTGATTTAGGATCATACAAAAATATATATTTTCTATATATTGAGATACAATATATTTGGAGTTTTTTTCAAAAAATTTTTTATTTTTTTTTAAAAGATAAAAAAAGAATTCATGGTGATGATTTATTTGTTGGACCGAATAGTCCTGACCCATTTGAAGAAATTATTTGGAAAAAAAATCTAAAAAATAATTATTTAAAACCAACTTCTCAATTTTTATCAAAAAAATATTTAAATAAAAAATTAGAAAAAAAATTAAAAGAAAATATTAATAAAATTCTCTATGTAAGAGGTTCAAAAAGAAGGTATCTGTCTAAAGGAAATTACAATATAACTAGATTAGAATATATAATAAAATTATTTCCAAATGCAAAAATTATTATATGTATAAGAAGTCCTAAGGAACAATCCATTTCTTTAACAAAAGTACACAAAAATTTTTTAGATTTATCAAAAACAAATAAATATTTAGAAAAACAACTTGATATTTTAGGTCATTATGAATTTGGTCCAAGTAGAAGAGCCATATATGTTAATGAAAATAATTTTAAACAAATTCAACATTGCTGGAAAAAAAGAGATGACCTAAGTGGTTATTTGTTCCAATGGAATGGAATTTACAAACTTATTTTTGAAAAATATTTATTAAATAAAAATATAAGTTCTAATATTCACATTCTAGATAACGATATACTTATCAATAAACCTGAAAAAATAATTAAGAATGTTTTGAATTTTTGTGAACTTAAATATGATAAATTCTTAGTTAAAAAAATGTGTAACTTAGTAAAATTAAAAAAAAAAAATAAAAAACAGATAAAAAATAAATCAAGAATTGAAATTGATAATATAAAATTATATAAAAAAATATTAACTGAATTTGTTAAGCAATAAATTAGAATGGCAAAAAAATAAATGTCTTTGACAAGCAGAATATATTCTAAAATTATTTTTAAAAATTTTAAAAAATTAAAAAAAATAAATGAATATTATAGAAATATTGGCTCTATGAATAGATTTGCTAGTATGATAAAACAAAGAAGTGTAAATTTAAATTATGTTTTTACAAAATATTCTTTTCAACCACACAATCCTCTTTTAGGTCAAAATTGCATGAGATGGGTATGTGAGACTTATCATGCTGTATTTGACTATTTAGAAAAAAAACCAGCTAAAAGTTTATTAGAGATTGGCTGTGGTTTTGGTGTTAGCACTTGGATTATGAAAGATGCATGTTTGAATAAAACAATTGGTTTAGATATTAGTAAAGAAGCTATTATAACAGCTAAAAAACTTTTTCCTGAAGTTCAATACATATGCGATGATTATAAAAACTATTTCAAAAAAAATCCCTCTGCTTTTTTTGATGTAATCATTGTATGTAATGCTCCACCTCGCATTACAAAAAATATGAACAATACAACAAATGAAAAAGAGATATTAAAACACTGTAACAAATTTATACAAGTAGGATATAGAGCTAAAAATCTAAAATCTTTTCTTTTTTGGAAGCATAAAGCAGAAGGTAAACAATTATCTTATAGCACAACACTTATAGAGAATGGAAAAAAAGGTATTTCGATAAAATATCCAAAATATTATTTTACATGGCATTATATAGAATGTTTTATACATGCTATAATTCATAGATATTATATACCTCTTTAATTTAATAAAAAAAAAACATAAATATAAAAAAATTATAAATTTCAAAAAAAAATTAAAAAATAAATTTTTAAATCTCTTTAAAAAAAAAAATCATAAAAAAAAAAAAGATGACGAAGATATCTATCCAATCTTTTAATTTCTGAAAAGAATAAATTTTTAAAAAATGAGTAAATACAAAAAAGTAGAGGCAAAAGAACATGGAAATATTCTTTATATACCTGATAAATATTTGGGTCACACTTTATCTCCTAACTGTCATGCTTTTTTTAAAAGAAAATATTCAAAAGAAAATTACTTTACAAATAACCTTGGGTGGAGAGTTAATAAACTAGGTGAAAAAGCTAATAAAGTTGACATTATGCTTTGTGGAGATTCAGTATGTTTAGGAGAAGGAAGTGAAAATAAATTTACAATAGCAAGTAATCTTGCAAAAAAATTAAAAAAAACAGTTGCTAATATTGGTGTTGGTAGTTTCAGTAATTTACAAACTTTAAGAAAAATCAAAAAAGATATAAAAATAGCAAGACCTAAAATTATTGTTTACTTATTCAATGTAACCAGCAGAGATTTTCAACAAAATGCTTTACTCGATATGGTGCATAGACCTTTTTTTAAAAAAAATAAAGAAAAAAATAAAATTGAATTACTAGAATCTATATCACTGCCTTTTAAACTTTATAAATCATTTGCTTATCTAGAAAAAGAAAAAATATCAAACATAGATACAAAATCCAATTCTAAAGAAAAAAAATATTATAAAAAACTAAGCTTATTAAAAAGAATAAAAAGCCAAGCAATTTGGCTTTATTTCCAATTTAAATGTGGTCGAGTAAAAAACTTCTTTTTTAGCAAAATAGGAATTAATAAGCATGAATATATTAAGTCTAGAACTGAAGAAGCGCGAAAATTTTTAACAAAATATGTAATAAAAGAAATGGATAAAATATGTAAAGAAAATAGTTGCAAATTACTCATTCAACCAATTTATCCGTATGTAAAAACAAGAGAAATAATAAACGAACACTATAATAAATACGTTAAGAATTTATATTTATTTTCAAAAAAAATTAATAGTGAAAATAATATTTATATAGATAGATCAAAATATCTAGAAAATTTACATAAGAAATTTTTTAAAAAAGAAATGATTACAAAAGAAGATTTTTTGGGAACTTTACATTGGAAAGATAATAATCACCCAATGCCAAAAGGTTATTATTTCATAGCAAAAAATATTATTTATTCTTTAAAAAATTCTAAATTAATTAAATATTTGTAAACTATTCTGTCTATTTTTTAATTCTCAATAAAAAAGAAATAGGAATAAGAAACTAATAAAGCGGGTATCATGCTGTAAAGTGTTGCCAATATTGCATCCTTGGGGCAAATTGCAATTGCAGGAAACAACGCATCACCATCGTTTGAAATTGCATTGCCAATTTCAGCTGATAAAGGAATATGACCATTCAAATACAATGTTGCAGTTAATATTTGTGGGCCACAACCTGGAATTAAACCGATAAAAACAGCAATTAATGGAGTAATAGGTAATATAACTTCAAACAAACTTTTGAAGTTGAATCCGGTAAGATATATTCCAAGATCAAAAAATAAAAAACCCATAACAACCCATACTGTGATAAAATTTGTTAAATCAATAGATTTTAATTTTATGTTTCTTGAATTATCCAGTGAGATAGCTTTATCAGAATATGGATTAATAGACCAAATAAAAATTCCTAATAAAGCTGCAAAAAAACCAAAAAAATAATTAATGTCAAAATTTAATATTTTTAATAAATCAATTTGCAAATGACTAATAATTCCAAGAAAGAAACCAGGTATAAAAATTATAAACCAAAGTTTATAAAGAGATAAATGATATTTATTGTCAATTTCATCTAATTTTAAATTTATTTTAGAAAATTCTTTCTTAGAATATTTATTTCTAATAATTAGGTCAATAATATATCCGGTTAAAATACCAACACTCATGCAAATCATAAATATTAAAAATGCATTTGTTGGTTCTTTGGCTAAAATTAAAAACGCAGCATCACCCATAGTGGAAGTTAATACAGCAACTAAACAACCAAAAGTAATATTGCCTTGTAAATATTGAGTAACAACAATTATTGCTCCACCACATCCAGGAATAGCTCCGAGGGAAGCTGCAATAGGAATTTGCATATTTATATTATTTTTAAAAAAATTACTTAACGAATATTTTTTTGTCTTTTCCAAATTAAGAAATACAAAAAGAGTAATTGCAACATAAACTGATACAGATAAGTACGCATTAGACATGGCTAATCTAGTAATTGACCCAATTTCACTAGGATTGCATGCTAAAAAGAGTATAAAAATAAAAAACAAACATTTTTTTAAATTAAAATCCTTAAAATATAGAAATTGATATTTTTTTATTGTTAAAATTAATTCTGTCATAATAAGAAATTAGTTATTACTTATTAAGTTAGTATAAACTAACTTTCTTTACAAGATATAATGATGAAAAGCAAAATAAATTTTGTAAAATAAAAAAATGTTTAAAAAAAATCCAAAAATAGATGCAAAATCTTATATACATACACGTAAAGTGCATGAGTCAGAATTAGCAGAAGATTATGTAGAATTAATAGGAGATTTAATTAACAAAGAGGGAGAAGCTAGAATAGTTGATATTGCAGAGCATTTGGGAATCTCTAAAGCAACTGTAAATCAAACAATAAATAGATTGGTTAAAAAAGGCTTTTTAATATCTAAACCATATAGAGCAATTCATTTAACAAAAAAAGGAGAAAATACTGCAACTGAAGCACGTCAAAGACATAAAATTGTATACAACTTTTTAATTGCATTAGGTTTAGATAAAGAAACTGCAGAACTTGATAGTGAAGGAATTGAACACCATGTTGGAAGTAAAACTTTAGATAAACTTAAAAAATTAATTAATAAATTAAAGAAAAATAACTGACATTACTTTTGCATCGAAAATCATGGATCACGGTGCTATAATTTCTGAATGAAAAATAAAATAGCAAGACTTTTAACCAAAATTTTTTCTATAAATTTTTTACAATTCTTATTACTTAATATTTTAAAAAAATATGAAAAAAAAGTTTTTAAAAGAATTGTAGCTAATAATAATAAAATTCTTTATGGACCATTTAAAAATTTAATAATTCCTAAGAATATTCCTTTTTTAAACCTACACTATTTGTTGGGTACATATGAATATTGGTTGCAAAAAATAATAATTAACTGTGTAAAAAAAAAGAAAAAAATAATTCAAATAGGTTGTGCTAGTGGTTATTACACTAATGGATTAGTGTTTATAAATAAGAATTTAAAAGCATTTGGTTTTGACATATCTAAAAAACATATAAACTATGCAGTCGAAATTGCTAAAGCTAACAACTTAATAAATACTAAATATTTGTTGGTAAAAAAGAAACATGATTATTCAAATTTTGATTTTGAAAATAGCTTTCTAATTATAGACATAGAAGGTGGGGAGTATGAAATTTGTAATACTAAATTTATACAAAAACTTTCTACCTGTACAATTCTTTTAGAGTTACACAACACAAATTTAATTAATTTAGAAAATGGAAAAAAAGAACTTATTAAAAAATTTTCTAGATCCCACAACTATAAAATTATTGACGAAGAGCATAAACTTTTCTTATTTCCAAAAATAATTAAATACTTTGATTTTTTAGGTAGCTTTGGCCAATTAATTTTACAAATTGAAAGAAAAACTTATAACCAGAAATGGTTATTGCTTACACCATATAAAACATAATCCCCTCTTACATAAACTAAGAACAAAATTGTCTCATATGTGTCTCAAGACGTTTGCAATTAAATAGTGAAAAGACTTAAACCATTGAAAATATTGGTG
>CAYNCC010000033.1:8595-10318 GCA_964396035.1 uncultured Alphaproteobacteria bacterium | reverse complement strand
AAATTTAAAAAAATAATTATTGATAATAAATTAAGTAAAAAAGTATTTGAAAATAAACTACATAATAATCTTATAAAATTAAAACCAGATTTGATTTGTTTAGCTGGATTTATGAAAATTTTGAGTCCGTTTATAATAAAAAAATGGAAGAACAAAATAATAAATGTACATCCATCTTTGTTGCCATCATTTAAAGGTCTTAATACTCATGAAAGAGCTTTAAAAGCTGGTGCAAAAAAAAGTGGTTGTACAATACATTTTGTAGACGAAAGTCTAGATGGTGGCCCTGTAATTATTCAAGCAGAAACGAAAATAACTAAAAAAATGACAAGTAAGAAATTAGGGGAAATAATATTAAAAATAGAACATAAAATATTACCAGAAGTTGTTTCCTTATTTGCAAAAAATGAAATTACTATAAAAAAAAATAAAGTTATTATAAAAAATAAAAAGAAATTAATTTTTTTTGCTAAAAATATACAAATAAATTGAAAAAAAAAATTTTTTTATGTAAATTTAAAACATGGATAAAAATTTAAAAAGGGCTCATAGTAATTGGGTTATGTTTTTGAAAGGAACAGTTCTTTTGGTAGTAGGCGTAGTAGTTATATTGTCATTTATGGCTTTATTTTTACTTTAAGCTTCACTAAAAAAAAAACTAAGTTCTTTTAAAGCGTTTTCTTCGCTATCAGATCCGTGAACAGCATTTTCTTGTATAGAAGTTGCAAATTTTTTTCTTATAGTATTTTCTTCAGCTTCATTTGGATCAGTAGACCCCATAACTTTTCTATATAATTCAACTGCATTATTTGCCTCTAACATTTGTACAATTATTGGGCCAGAGGTCATAAAATCACAAAGATCATTGTAAAAAGGTTTGTCAGAGTGTATTTCATAAAATTTCTGAGCTTGTTCTTTATTTAAAATAATTTCTTTTTTTTTTATTATTTTTAATCCTGCTTTTTCAATCATTAAATTTATTGCATCAGCATTTCCTGCCTTTACTGCATCTGGTTTAATAATTGATAATGTTCTTTGATTAGACATTGGTACTATTTTTCATGATTTTTAGAAATATAATTGTCTATTAATCTAACGCCAAAAGCTGTTCCACCTTTTTTTGACAAAGGTTGGTCTTTATCAAGCCAAGTAACCCCAGCAATGTCTAGATGTGCCCATTCAACATCTTTTTTAACAAAGCGTTGTAAAAATTGCGCTGCTGTAATACTACCTGCTCCCCCTGTCCCAGTTATATTTTTTACATCTGCAATTTCACAATTAAGTAAGTTGTCATATTCTTTGCCCATTGGAAATCTCCAAATTTTTTCGTCTGTAAAATTTCCTGATTTTATTAAATTATCAGATAATTTATTAGAATTAGAAAATAATCCTGCGTAAAAATTACCAAGTGCAACAATTATTGCTCCTGTTAAAGTTGCAAAATTTATCATTTTTTTTACATTATATTTTTCTTGGCAGTACCAAAGTGCATCAGCTAAAACTAATCTGCCTTCAGCATCAGTATTTAAAACCTCTATAGTTTGACCTGACATTGATTTTACTATGTCACTTGGTCTTTGTGCATTAGAACTGACCATATTCTCAACTGAACCAATAACTCCGACTACATTAGACTTTGATTTTCTTAATGCTAAAGCTTTAATAACGCCTAAAACTAAAGCGGATCCGCCCATATCCATTTTCCTTTCTTCCATTCCAGATG
>CAYNCC010000033.1:0-8585 GCA_964396035.1 uncultured Alphaproteobacteria bacterium | reverse complement strand
ATCAAAAGTAACACCTTTTCCTACAAGACCAAGAGGAACTGATTTTGATTTTGGATTACCATTCCATTCTAAAACTATTAGCCTTGATGGGTTAGCACTTCCCATACCAACTCCTAACAAGGCTCCCATGCCAAGATTTTTCATTTGCTTTTCGTCTAAAATTTTAACTTTAACATTAAGTTTTGTTAATTCTTTAGCTCTAGATGCAAGGTTTACTGGATTTAAAACATTAGGTGGCTCGTGTAAAAGATCTCTAGAAAAGAACACTCCTTCTGTTACAGCTTTAAAATTTAAAAAGAGATTTTTATATTTAACTGGATTTGGTGTAATAAAGTTTATTAATGATAAATTTTCATTATTATTATCTTCTTTCTTATTTTTTTTATACTTTTTAAAAGAGTAGGATTTAAGATGCATTCCTGAAGCAACATGTAAAACTATGCTTTCATAACTAAGTTTGACCCTTTTAACATCGCCTACATATATTTGAATTTTTTTATATTTTAAAGTTTCTATTAAAGATAATAAAAGGCCGCCAAAATATTGAAAATTAAAAGCCTGAAGTTTTGTTTCATCGCCTATACCAATAAAAACATAATGTACCGGAACGTTTTTATTAATAGAGTCAATATGGCAAATTTCTCCTAAATTACCGTTAAAACTTCTTTTTGATAGACTATCAATTATATTTTTTTTTATTTCTAAATTATTTGAAATATTATTGTTTTTTAAATTTTTTTTATCTTTATTAATAAAAAAAATATTAAAATTAGGTAAAACTTTTTTATTGATGAAATTTACAATCATAAAATACAAATTAATATAGTTCTTATGTCAATAATATCCAATTATATTTTTAAACAAATAGGATCATTGTTTATATATATAACTATTTTTTTTGTAAGTTTAATATGGCTCATCTATATTTTAAAATACATGGAATATGTAACAACAAATGGGCTAGATTTAAAAGATTTTATGTTGATGACTTCATTGCTTCTTCCAGAAGTTTTGCCTGATCTTACACCACTTACTTTAAGTTTTGCCTGCATTTATGTTTGCCATAAACTTTCTAATGATAATGAATTAATAATAATTAAATCCTCTGGATTTAGCACTTTAAAGCTATTAAAACCAGCAATATTGCTTGCAATATTAGTCGCGATAATTAATTTGATATTAAATCTTTATTTTAGCCCATTAAGTAAATCTGCATTTAAAGAGAATCAAAAGAATCTTAGAGAAAACATAGCTCGTATTGCTTTTAAAGAAGGTGATTTTTCAAACATATTTCAAGATATCACAATATACATAGAAAAAGTTATAGATAAAAATAATTATGAATATGTTTTTGTTTATGATAATAGAGACAAAAAAGACCCAGCAACTTATATAGCAAAAAAAGCTGAATTAATTCAAAATGAAAATTCAAATAAAGTTATTTTAAAGGAAGGTAATAGGCAAATAATTGATAAAAAAACCTCACAACTAAGCATAATTAAATTTGAAGAGTACGAAGTTAATTTAGACGCTTTATTTAAAAACAATAATAAAAAAAGAATTAAAGAACCTGAAGAAATGTTCTTAAGTGAATTATGGGATGAAAAACATAGTATAGGTGGCCGCTATGACCCTAGACAAGTATCCAGCATGATTGTAGAAGGTCACAAAAGAATAATAAATCCTATTTTTTGCTTAATTTTTACATTAATAACTCTAACTTTTTTACTTTCTGACAAATTGGTTTTACAAACTACTTTAAAAAAGACCTCGATTATCTTATTTTCTATTTTTTTAATTGAAATAATTTATTTATCCATGCCTAACTTTATTGTAAAAAAATTTACACTTTTACCTATCATTTATATTTTTCCATTATCCTTACTTTTGTTTTTAATTATTTTTAATATGAACAAAAATTATAAAATTTTAAAAAAATGAAATTATTTTCTTTAAATATTTTTAATAGAGAATTAGAAAAACATCTTTTCAAAAGTTTTTTTCTAAAATTTTTTTCTTGCCTTATTTTTTTGATGTTAATAGTTTTCGTTGTAGAATTTGTTGAATTACTTAGAAGAACATCTGAAAATCCAAATATAACTTCAACATTTTACATAATTTATTTGACTATACTTAAAATAACAGAAAGCATAATATTTATAATACCTATTAGCTTTTTTATAACAACGATGTGGGCCTGTCGTTCTTTAAATAAGCATAGGGAAATGGTAATAATACAAAATACTGGGCTAAGTTCTTTTAGAATATTGTATCCGTTTATTTTTTTTACAATTTTTTTCAGCATAATATATTTATCTCTACTTAATCCCTTTTTTTCATATGTTACTAATACATATCAAAAAATTGAGCAAGAAGTTTTTAGAGGTAAACTTAGTAAAACTTCGATTAGTAAATCAGGTATTTGGCTTAGGCAAGGATCGCAGAATAATAAAATTGTTATTAGAGCTGCAAATTTTATTCCTGATGAAAGCTTATTCAAAGATACAACTTTTTACATATATACAAAAAAAAATAATTTTGTAGAGCGAATAGATGCTAAAACTGCAAGATTAGAAAAAGATTTTTGGATTTTAAGTAATGCTACAATTAATAAGCCAAATAAAAAGGTAGCAAAAATAGATGAATATACGCTTAAAACCAATTTATCAATTGATAAAATTGAAAATAGTTTTTTAGATCCACAAAGTTTATCTATTTGGAAAATACCTGAGTTTATTATGCTTCTTGAGGAGTCAGGCTTCTCAGCAACAAAGCATGACATATATTTTTATAAAACAATTTTCTTACCTTTGTATTTAATTGGTTTAATATTAATTGCAGGTTCTTTTACAATTAAGTTCACAAAAACAATAGCAGAGAAATCTCTTTTAATACTAAGTGCTGCAATTATAGGTTTTTTAATTTATATACTCTCAGAAACAATATATTCACTTGGAATAGCTAATAAGTTACCCACATTACTTGCATCTTTATCGCCATCTATTATAACTATTATGATAGGTATTTATTTTGTAATTCACTTTGAAAAAACTAAATAATGAAAAAAAAAACATTTATATTACTAATTTTATTAAATTTTTTATTTATTAAAAATATTTTAGCAAATGAAAATGATCCTTTTATATTAAATGCTAACAAAATAATTAATAATCATAATGAATCAAAAGTAATCGCTAAAGGTAATGTTGAAGTTATTCAAGGAAAAGAGGTTTTAAGAGCAGATCATCTCGAATTTGATAAGATTAAAAATAAAGCATATGTAAAAGGAAATGTAAGTATTCTAGATAAGGACGGGGTTGTATATTTCGCAGATTACGCAGAAGTTGATAAAGGTTTTAAAAATGGACTTACAAAAAATATTTCAATTCTTTTTCCGGATAATTCTAAAATGGCAGCTTCAAATGGTAAAAGATTTAAAGGTACTATTTCTAGATTAAAGAAAGCATTGTACTCTGCTTGCAATTGTGATGATCCAGAAAAAAAACCAACTTGGCAAATTAAAGCATCTGAAGTAGTTCATGACTCTAATAGAAAAAAAATTAGTTACAAAAATGCTTTTCTTGAATTTTTAGGTTTCCCTGTAGCATATGTCCCATATTACTCTCATCCTGACCCAAGTGTTAAAAGACAAAGTGGTTTTTTATTTCCTAGTTATACTTCAAATTCCGAACTAGGAACTATTGTCAGCACGCCATATTACTACGCGCTTTCGCCATATAAAGATCTTACAATTGAGCCAATGTATATAAGCAACCAAAGACCTTTGATATACGCACAATATAGACAGAGATTTGGGAATGGGGAATTAAATGTAGAAAGTAGTTTTACTAATGCAGATAGGAGAACTAGAGTTAAAACATATTCAAATAAAAATAGAGGTCATATTTTTATTAATGCAAAATTTGATCATAATGATTTTTGGAGATACGGATTCAATGTAAAACGTTCAACAGATGATACTTATTTATCAAGATATATGTTTGAAGGAGCAACTGACAGACTAAAATCAGATTTTTATGTTGAAGGATTTGATGATAAAAACTACTTTTTTGCAACTGGAATAGCAACTCAGGTTCAATCAAGTGCTTATCAAAGTAATAAAACACCTCTTATTTTACCTATGATTAATTATAATTATCAAAGTGAAAAAACAAAACTTGGTTTTATTGATTTTGATGCAAGTTTTGTATCTTTAACTCGTCGTTTAGGAGCTGATTCAAGAAAAATATCTTTAAAACCTTCTGCCACTTATCCTTTTAAAGATAATTTTGGTAATAGATATAAAATTGAAGCTAAAACAACATTTTCTACATACATGGTTAGTCATGTTCAAAGAGAAAATAAAAATGATTATAAAGGTGTAAAAAGTAGAATTCATCCAGAAATACTTTTTGGTTGGGACCTACCAATGCAAAAAAATAGAAATGATTCAATATTTATTTTAAAACCAAAAGCAGCTTTAATTTTAGCTCCTAATAGAGGTAAAAATGAAGATATTCCTAACGAAGATAGCAATAGTTTTGAATTTGGTGAAACACATCTATTTAATTCAAATTTATACCCTGGAGATGATAAATTGGAAAAGTCTAATCTAAGAATTGATTACGGATTAAATTTTTCTACTCAATCTCAAAAAAAAATTACTTCTGATTTTTTTATAGGTCAAAGTTTAAGATTTAGAAAAAATCATAATTTTGGTTCTAAATCTGGATTAGATGATAAACTTTCAGATATAATAGGAAGAGCTGGATTTGGTTTTGGTGAAAATTTAAATTTATCATATAGCTTTCTAATTAATAAAGACAAAATGTTTAGTACTAGAAGAGATCAGATTAGTGTTTCAACAAAAATTTATGATACAAATTTAAGTATTAATTATATTTGGTTAGAACCTACTACCGGAGTTTCAGATGAAAGAGAAGAGATTAATTTTTCATTATCCCATACTTTTAATGATAATTATTCTTTAAGATATTCAATAAAAGAAGATTTAACAACTTCTGGAGGTTTGTTAGGTCAAAATTTATCATTTAAATTTGATAATGAATGCTTTACCACTGAAATAGGTTTAAGAAGATCTTATTATTTAGATAGAGAAATTAAGCCAAATGATACATTTATGATAACCTTTATCTTCAAAACACTTGGAACTTTTGCAACTGGAAGAAATATATCTAATTAATTAATAAATACATTAAAATGATATTAATAAAAAAAATATTTGATAAATTTTTTTTATTATTATTTTTTTATTGTGCAATTTTATGTAATTTGGTTATTGCAAATGAAAGCAACCTGCCAATTTTAAAAAGGTTGCCAACAAGTATTTTTGCAACTGTAAACAATGAACCAATTTCAATATTTGATTTAATACAAAGAGCAAATTTATTTAGTGTTTCAGCTAAAATTCCTATTAATGAAGATTTTGAAAATAATATACTTCCAGATTTAATAACTGGATATATTGATGAAATGATACAGTCTCAAGAAATTAAACTGTCAAATATAGTAATACCTGAAAATCAGGTTCAGCAAATAGTAAGTAGTATAGAAAAAGATAATGGCTTTGAAGAAGGTAAATTTAAAGAATTTTTAAAAGAAAATAAAACTGATGTTTCTATACTTGAAAAACAACTAAAAACAAATATTGGATGGAAACAATTAATTGCAAATAAATTTAGAAAGAATGTAGTAATACAAGAATCTGAAATTGAAACCATATTAAAAAATCTAGAAACTAATATAGGTAAAGAAGAATACTTCATTGAACAAATATTTCTTTCATTTGAAAATCAAAATCAAAAAGAGGTGTTGGAAAAAATTAATAATCTTTATGAAGAAATAAATAAAGGTGGTGATTTCGAGTCAATAGCAAATCAATTTTCTGACACTTATATAGGAAAAGCAGGAAAGATTGGATGGATTCCTGAAAATTCTTTAGACTCCAAGATTGTAAATAATGTAAAAGAACTAGAAATTAACAATCCATCAAAACCTCTACAAGGTGAAAGTGGTTATTTTATAATCAAAGTATTAAAAAAAAGAATTATAGGAGATGAAATAATCGATTCAGTATCTCTCTTTAGATTTAAAATTTTAGAAAATAACGAAGAAATTAATTCGTTATTAGAAAAAGTGAAAAACTGTAACGATTTAAAAAATTTTTCTGAAAAATATGGAACAAGTGACTCAGGAAATTTGGGAACATTTAAATATGATGAATTGTCAGATAAATTAAAATCTGTTCTGCAAAAAATGAAAAAAAATGATATTTCTGATCTTATTAATTTTGGTTCTTCTGAATTTCAAATAATGTTATGTGATATACAAAAAAATAAACCAGTAGTGCCTAGCAAATTTAAAATAACAGATATTTTAATGAATAGAAAATTGGATGTAATTTCAAAACAATATATGTCTGAACTTAGATCAAAAGCTATTATTGATATTAGAATTTAGTAAATGAAAAAAATTATTACTGGAATAACAATGGGAGAACCAGCAAGTATTTCATCTGAAATAACTTTAAAAGTCTGGAAAAATTATAGAAAAAAAATCTCCCCTTTTATTTTTTTTGGGGACCCTGAACATTTATTAAAAACTTCTAGATTATTAAAAATTAATGTTCCTATAAAAATAATTCGGAAAGTTACGGAATGCGGAAAGGTATTTAATAATTTTCTACCAGTATATGAAATTAAATTAAATGAAGAAGTTAAATTTGGATTACCATCAAGAAAAAATATTAATAAAACTATTAGTTCAATTGATCATGTTGTTAATTTTGCAAAAAAAAAAATAATATCATGCTTTGTCACCAACCCAGTTGAAAAAAATATTATAAAAAAAAAAGAAAAAAAATTTGATGGGCATACTTTCTATATTGCAAAATTATTAAATGTAAAAAAACCAGTGATGCTTTTAACATCGCCTAAAATTAGCGTTGTCCCAATAACGCAACATTTATCATTAAAAAAAGCTATTAAAGCTATTAATAAAAATCTAATTATAACAACAACAAAAATAACCAATAAATATATAAAAAAATTTTTTGATAAAAAAAAACCAAAAATTGCAATTTCTAGTTTAAACCCACACTCTGGGGATGGTGGTATATTTGGAGACGAGGAAAAAAAAATAATCATTCCTGCAATAAAAAAAATAAAAGAAAAAAAAATAGATATTAACGGACCATTCCCAGCAGATACCATTTTTAACCCTAAATTCTCAAAAAATTTTGATGTTATAATTTGCATGTATCATGATCAAGCGACAATACCGATAAAAACAATAGATTTCGATAACGGGGTTAATGTGACTTTAGGTATTCCAATAGTAAGAACTTCTCCTGATCATGGAACTGCTTTAGATATAGCTGGTAAAGGAATAGCTTCTGAAAAAAGTTTGTATAGTTCTATTAAAAAAGCTCAATATATAGCAAAAAAAAGGAAGCTGTGGATACAATAAAACAACTTATAAATAAATTTAATTTAATAACAAAAAAGTCGCTAGGTCAAAATTTTATACTTGATGAAAATATTACTGACAAAATAACAAAATTATCAAATGTAAAAAATAATTTAGTTTTAGAAATAGGGCCGGGCCCAGGTTGTTTAACTAGATCGCTTATTAAAGGAGGTGTAAAAAAAATAATTGCAGTAGAAAAAGATTCAAAATGCATCGATATAATAAATTATCAAAAAAAAATTTTTTCAAATAAAGTCGTTTTAATTGAAGGTGACTTTCTTAAAGAAAAAATTTTTAACAAAATAAAAAAAGAAGCAAAAAAATATAAAAAAAAAATAGTAGTTGTTTCAAATCTTCCTTATAAAACTGCAATTCCAATACTTTCTAAAATCCTTAGAAATAGAATTATTTTTGAAAGATTGATTTTAATGTTTCAAAAAGAACAAGCAGAAAGAATAATATCAAAAAAGAATTGTAAAAGTTACGGTAGAATATCTGTTTTAGCACAATGGCTGTGCAATATTGAAAAAAAAATGCAATTATCACCAAATTATTTTTTTCCTAAACCAAAAATAAACTCAATGATATTAAATTTTAGTTTTAAAAAGAAAATAAAAGAAGTTTCTGATGAAAATTTTTTTGTGGATCTTATAAAAAAATGTTTTCATCAAAGAAGAAAAACAATTAAGAATAATTTAAAAAAAACAAAAAATTTTTCTGAAAAGATATTGTTGGAGTGTAATATAAAAGCTAATAAAAGACCTGAGGAGCTAGACTTCGAGGACTATATTAACATTGCGAATTCTTTTAATGAAAAAAAACTATAATGATTTTATTTTCTTTGAAATAATAGATTTTTTTTGATTAATTATTCTTTCTGCTTCTATTATTGAGTTAATTTTTTTTACCGTGTCATTTAAATTTTTATTTACTAATATATATTTGTATTCCTTCCAATGACTTAGCTCTGTTTTGTATAAAGATAGTCTTAATTTAACTATATGATCAGGATCTTGAGCTCTTTTTTTTAATCTTTTAACTAATTCTTTCTTCGAAGGAGGCAATATAAAGATGCTGACAACATCCTTGCCTAATTT
>CAYNCC010000032.1:0-10325 GCA_964396035.1 uncultured Alphaproteobacteria bacterium | reverse complement strand
CCTCCGACATCTTGCTCCCAAAGCAAGCGCGCTACCAGACTGCGCTACGCCCCGAAATAACATTACTAAAATAAGATTTAAACCATTAAATATCAATTGCAAATTAATTATTAAAATTTAAGATTTATTTAATCTTGAATAAATCGACAAAACATAGATAAATAAAAATAACGACATAAATAATTCTAGTATCTCACTTGTTCTTAATACAAATAAGTATGGAATATAATTACATTTAATATCTATGCCAGGTGTTCCAAAACAAATAAATTTATAAATATTATCTAATATATAAAAAAATAAGCATATTATAGCAGAGGGAATACAACAAATATTTGGAAATAACCAAAATTGAACACTTCTTGAGTATAATTTTTTTTTCTTAATTTTTAAATAAAAAGGTATAAATATACCTCCGAAAAAAATAAATAGTAATAATATAAATCTAGGTTTTTGATCAAACCAACTGCTAATATTATGAAAATTTGTTTCTGATTGATCATTAAAATTCATAAAAAAATCAGAAGTTTGCCACTTAAACCATTGCTGGCCCCAACTAATTTCTTCTCCTGCAAAATAAATCAATCCAAATAGAAAAATGATAATCCAAAAAAGAAATAATTTCTTAAATATAAATAAATTCCTTTTTTTTAGAATAAAGCAACATGTTATAATGCTGAGAAATAAAATAATAAAAGTACCATTTTCAATAAATCCAGTTTCTTTCTGAAAATAGTTATTAAAAAAGTCTTCATTTATAAATTTAACAAGAAAAATATTTAAAAAAAAAATAATAGGTATATAAAACCATATGAAAATTGGTAATTTCTGATTATCTAAATTTTTAAAAATTTGAAACATATTTAATTATCAATAATATTGATATTAAATTAAATAAAAAAAAAAATGTATAAAAATAAAAAAATTTATGTTGCGCCTATGATGCAATATACTGATAAACATGATAGACATTTTTTAAGACTTATATCTAAGAATGTCATCCTCTTTACTGAAATGATACCAACGAATGCTATAATTAATGGAGATCAAAACAAACTATTAAGTTATGACTCAAGTCAAAATCCAATAATTCTACAAATTGGTGGTAGTAAACCAAGTGAAATTTTAAAATGTGCAAAAATTGCAGAAAATAAATTTAAATATGATGGCATAAATATAAATGTAGGATGTCCAAGTAAAAAAGTTGAAAATGGCATGTTTGGAGTTTGTTTAATGAAAAAACCTAATTTAGTGGGAAAATGTGTTAAAGAAATAAATAACAATTGTAATATACCTGTATCTGTAAAATGTAGAATTGGTTTAGGTGAAAAACATAATTATTTATTTTTAAAAAAATTTATATCTTGTGTTGCGCAATATGGATGTAAAAAATTCTTTATACATGCAAGAAATGCCATACTTTCAAAATTTAATCCAAAAAAAAATCGAAACATACCTCCTTTAAACTATGAATTTGTTTATAGAATTAAAAAAGATTTTCCAAAATTAGAAATTATAATTAATGGTGGTATTGATGATATTCTTTCTATAAAAAAACACCTAAAATTTGTTGATGGAGCAATGATTGGAAGAGAAATTTACAAAAATCCTTTTTTTCTAAAAAATATAGAAGAAGAAATATTTGATAATAAAGTTAGAACAACTAGAAAAAAGATTTTAGAAGAATTAATTCCGTATATTGAAAATGAAATTAAAACAAACCAAACTAGTATTCAAAGTGTTACGAGACACACTTTTGGACTTTTTACAGGTATAAAGGGATCAAAAAATTGGAAAAGATATTTAAATAAAATTAAATTTATGAAAGGTAATGTAAAAAACATTATTCTAAATGGAATGAACAATATAGATAATGATTAAATCTTATAAAATAACAGTATATACTTCTGATAATTGTACATTTTGCAACTCAGCAAAAGATTTGTTAAAAGATAAAAAGCTTAATTTTAAAGAAATCAATATATCAAAAAATAATTCTTTAAAAAAAGAAATGATTAAAAAATCAAATGGTCTAATGACCGTTCCTCAAGTATTTATAAATTCAAGTCATATAGGAGGTTACGAAGATCTCGATTTATTAATAAAATCAAAAAAAATAGATGAATTTATTAAATAAAACTCTTTTTTCAACTAAAAATTTTTTAATTAATGAAGAAATAAAAATATTTTATTTTTTCCTATGTATTACAATTTTCAAATCTTTTTCTCACTTTATAAAAAAGAATATTTTAGGTGATAGAATTGATTTTTGGGATTTTCATGTTTACTGGTGTACAGCAAATAAATTTTTAAATGGGGAAAACCCATATGGAGGAAAAATTATTAAAGATTGTTTATCTCAATTTAATTTTGATCTTTATTTCTCATATCCTCCAATAATTCTAAAATCGATATTATTTTTAGGCTACTTTGATATAAAAATTGCTAAATTTACTTGGATACTTATTCTTCTTATATCTTTTTTTATAATTATTTGGTCAATTAACAAAACTTTTTTTCAAAAAAGAAATTTTTTATTTTTGCAATCTATAATAATAATTTTTTCATTTGGTGGTGTAATATGGAGTGCATTAATGGCTGGCAATATATCAATTATTTTATACGCAATACTAAGTTTTGGTTTGTATCAATTAATTAGAAAAAAGAATAATATATTTTATTTATCAGTATCCTTAGTTTCTTTAGCAAAGTTTCCATTTATGATATTTTTCTTTTTACCATTATTTTTATATGGCTATAAAGAATTTAAAAGAATCACCTTCTTTTTTTTCTTAGTCTTTTTAATTTATTATTTTCAATATTATTTTGATAAAGAGTTATTTATGAGTTTTATAAATTCTACAAAAACTTATAAATCGGATAATTTTTTATTAATCCATGGTACAGGTATTGGAATTCATGGAAATATTGATTTATTACAGAATCTTATTTTTTCAAAATCAGACATAGAATTATTTAAACCTTCAGGATATTTCTCATTTTTATTGCATCTTTTTATATCATTAATACTTTTTCTTTCTGCGTTCTTCTTATTCCCTAGAACTAAGAAAATGAATTATAAACAAATAAAATTGTTAGTTTCTTTTTATATTATTGTTTTTTTATGTTGTTTTCCAAGAATTTCTTCTTATGATTTTTTTCTAATAATACCATCGTTTCTATATATATTTAACAATTCAAATATAAGAAAAATAAATAATTTTTGGAAACTATTTTCCACAATCATCATAATAGCTTCAGTATCTGTTTATGATTCTAAATTACCTTCATTAATATTGTCATTAACAATATTTACATGCTTATATTTACAAATAATAAAAAAAGATCCTTTTAAATTAGAAAAAAAATTAATCAATAATTTTAATTTTTAAAATTAAAAATAACGCTCTAAAACCATCAACCCAAGAAATTTTTTTACCCTCTTTGAAAGTTCTACCTTTATATGAAATATTAATTTCAGATATCTTTAATTTTTTATTCTTTATAATTTTAGATGCAAATTCAAAATCAAACATAAAATCTTTTGAATTAATTTTTATTTTATTTATAACTTTTTTATGGAAAATTTTATAACAAACTGCAACATCAGAAATTTTACGTAAATATAAAATAGAAACAATTTTAGAAATAAAAAAATTAGCCAATGCAAATGTTTTGTAATGATAATGACTTAGTTTATGAAATCTATTACCAAAAACAACATCGTATCCTTTTTTTATTTGATTTAGCAATCTTGGAATATCCTTAGGAAAATATTCTAAATCTGCATCTTGTATAAGTATTAAATCATTTAATTTAACATACTTTATACCTTCAATAATTGCAGAGCCTTTTCCTTCATTTTTATTCTTAAAAACAACTATAATATTTGATTGATTTTTTTTTATATTCTTTATTAGCCATTCACGAGTTCCGTCAATAGAACAGTCATCAACAATAATAATTTTAGAATTAATTCTTTTTAAGCTAAATATTAATTTCTTTAGAATATTAGAAATTGTATTTATTTCATTATAAACAGGAACTATAACTGAAAGTTTCATTTCATTAATCTTTTTTGTGGTGACCCCTACGGGACTCGAACCCGTGTTGCAAGAATGAAAATCTTGAGTCCTAACCGCTAGACGAAGGGGTCAAAAAATAGTAAAAGTAGTTTTTTTTTTAAAATATTTTTTACTATAAATCAACTATATTATATCGTTGGAAATACTTCCATCTTCAATAATTATTTCAAAATAATTTCTATTATTCCATTTAGATTCTTTTAAGTAACCTACAAAAGTAAAGAGATTTTTTTTATAATTACTTAAAATTGTTCTGCCTAAATCATTATCTGCGCAATTAAATGCTATTGCTTTCATACTTTTACCACTTAAATCAGATATTATTAAAGATAAATGTTTAAGAGAATCTCCTACTAATTTTGGTTTTATAACTTTTACATTCTTAATTGCAAATATTGGTTTTGGATTCCCCTCTCCATACGGTCCTAATTCTTTTATATTATTTATTAACTCGCTATTAACGCCTTTGACAGAAATAGAAAAATCAATATTTAAGAAATTATCTAAATTGGCTTTTTTATCAAAATTTAAAATATATTCTTCAAAAAAATTCTCAAATGATTTTAATTTATTCTTTTTTAAAGTAATACCAGCAGCAAGTTGATGCCCTCCTCCATTTGAAATAATATTCTTTTGTTTTGCTTGAATAACAAATGACCCGATATCAAAATTTATTATAGATCTGCCCGAGCCTTTTATCATATTATTATTTAAAGAAAGTATAAATACTGGTTTATTAAATTTATCTTTAATTCTACTAGCAACAATTCCTAGAACTCCTTCATGCCAATTTTCTTTAAATAATACCAATGTATTCTTTTTTTCCATTTTTCTATTATTTATTTCTTTAATTGAATCGTTAAAAACTTTTTCTTCAATTAATTTTCTTTGGTAATTAAAAGTATTTAACTGTTTAACTAATAATTCTGCTTCTTCATT
Source organism: uncultured Alphaproteobacteria bacterium (assembly GCA_964396035.1). GTDB lineage: Bacteria > Pseudomonadota > Alphaproteobacteria > CAYNCC01. The sequence continues at coordinate 5,301 of CAYNCC010000032.1, read as the reverse complement.
CTCATTAACATTTAACAATCTTTCACCAATTTCAGCTTTTCCAACTCTTCCTCCAGCATTAATTCGGGGACCATAGAAAAAACCTAAATCATCTTCATCCGGTTTATTGTTTAATTTAGATTCATCAGCCATAACTTTTAAACCTAAATTTGTTCTATTGGCTAAAACTTTTAAACCTTGTTTTACAAAGGCTCTATTTAATTTTATTAATGGAACAACATCACAAACTGTTGCTAAAGCTACTAAATCTAAAAAATTTAATAAATTAGGATAATTTTTATTTTTATAAAATTTTTTTTCTTTAAGTGTTTTATCAAAAAAAACAATAAAAATAAAAGTAAGGCCTGTAGCACAAAGATAATTAAAACCTGATTTATCATTCAAACAATTAGGATTAATAATTGCTTCTGCTGGCGGTAAATTAACTAATGATTTGTGGTGATCTATAATAATTACATCAATTCCTTGTTTTTTAGCATATATAACTTCCTCAAACGCAGTTGTCCCGCAATCAACCATAATTAACAAAGAAATTTTTTTTAATTTCATTTTATCTATAGCTTTTTTGTTTGGCCCATACCCTTCTTTTATTCTATCTGGAATATAAGAAAATATAGGTTTATTAAGGTATTTAAAATATTTCTTTACTAGTGCAGTAGAAGATAGCCCATCAACATCATAATCACCAAGAATTGAAATTTTTTCATTGTTTCTAATAGCTAAAAATAATCTTTTTGTAGCTTTATCCATATCATTAAAAATAAGAGGATTAGGTAAAAAAAATTTTAACGTTGGTTTTAAAAAATTATCTATGTTGTTTATATTTAAATTCCTAGAAGCCAATAGTGTAGAAATTAATTGAGAATAGGAATATTTTTGTGAAATTTGCAATGATAATCGTTTATTAAAAACTCTTTTTATCCAAGACTTCTTTAATAAAGAATTCGTTACTCCTAAAAAACAATCTTTTTTATGGAATTTTAAAGTCACTTTCAATGAAATCTATTTTTTTTGTTTTTGTAGATATGATAAAGGAATTAGTTATAAATCTACTAACCTTTTTTTTTATCCCTTTCAATAAGCTTCCATCTGTAACTCCAGTTGCAGCAAAAATAACATCTTTTTTTACTAAATCATTTATTGAATATTTCTTATTTAAATCTGATATTCCCATTTTTTTTGCTCTAATTTCTTGACTTTTTTCGCTAAATATTAATCTACACTGCATTTGTCCTCCCAAACATTTTAATGCTGCAGCTGCTAAGACTCCTTCTGGTGCTCCACCTATGCCAATATACATATCTATTTTTTTCTTTTTTATTGCTGTTGAAATTGCTCCTAATATATCACCATCAGGTATTAAAAATTTTTTACAATTGTTCTTATCTAAAATTTTAAATATTTTTTTATGTCTAGGTCTGTCGAGAACACATACAACTATATCAGATAATTTTTTTTTTCTTTCTTTAGATAATTTTTTTAAAATTTTTTCTAAAGGCATATCTAAATCTATAAAATTACCTGGTAATCCAGGTCCTACAGCTATTTTCTCCATATAAACATCTGGGGCATGGAGAAAACTTTTATTATTACCTATGGCTAAAACAGTTAAAGCATTTTTTTGATTGTTTACAGTTATTTTTGTGCCTTCAAGTGGGTCCAATGCAATATCTACTTTAATTCCTTTACCAGAACCAACTTTCTCGCCTATATATAGCATGGGTGCTTTATCTCTTTCACCTTCTCCAATAACTATAGTCCCTCTAAAGTCAATTTTATTTAGTTCTTTTCTCATACTTTCAACTGCAGAATTATCAGCGGCTTCTTCATTCATTTTTCCAATATGATCAAAAACAGATATAGCTGCTAATTGTGATACTCTTAGAATTTTTTTATTATATTGAAATAAACTTTTCTCAATCATTTTATGAGAAAGTTTACATGATTTTTTAAATATGTAAAACTTGCAAAATCTTAGGTTTTTCTTTTATGTATTTACATTTGTTTAATTTGTATAAAGCTTTATTGATTGATTTGAAATCAACATTTTGAGTCAAGATTACAACATTAAATGAATTTCTGTTTAATTGTTTTTGAAATAAAGATTTAATTGAAATATTAAAATCTCTTAAAATACTAGTTAACGCTGCAATAGCTCCTGGTTTATCATAAACTAAAGCTCTTATATAAAACAAATTCTTTGTTCCAAAGTTATTCAATGTATTCATTTTCTTTAATTTATAATGTGGAACACCAAAAATATAATTCTTATCAATATTGTTTGAATTAATTAAATCTGAAACTACAGAAGTGGCAGTTGCATAACCACCTGCTCCTTCTCCCACTAAAATATTTTTATTTCCATTTTCAGATTCAATTATTATTGCATTTAAATTCTTGTTGACTGAAGATAATTCTTTATCTTTTTTTATTAAAAATGGATTTACTGATATTTTTAGATTTTTTTTATTTCTAAAACTTATACCAAGAAGTTTAATTTTATAACCTAATTTATTTACAAAATTTATATCCTCTTTAGTTAGACTTTTTATACCTGAAAAAGATATTTTTTTATAATCAATCCTAGTTCCATATGCGATATTTGAAAGTATTACTATCTTATGTAGTGTATCTAAACCATTTATATCATTATTAGGAAATTTTTCAGCATATCCTAATTTTTGTGCATTTTTTAAAGAAGTTTCAAAATCATTATTTTCTTCTAACATATTTGTAAGAATATAATTGCTAGTTCCATTTAAAATTGCAATTATTTTTTTTACCCTAATAGCCACTAAATTCTTTTTTAATGTAGAAATAATTGGAATACCCCCAGCAACAGAAGCTTCATAACCAATTGAAATTCTATTTTTTTCAGCTAATTTAGCTAATTCATATCCTTGTGATGCTAATAAAGCTTTATTAGCTGTAACTAATCTTTTCGAATTTTTAAGTGTTTCAAAACAAATTTTTTTAGCTATACCTTTTTCTCCACCTATTAATTCAACAACAACGTCAACGTTCTTGTCTTTTATCATTTTTGTAGGATTATCAAACCAAGTATATTTCTTTATATTAAAATTTCTCTTTTTAGATTTATTTTTTGCTAAAATACCTACGATATTTAATCTAATACCAGACTTTAAATATAAAATATTCTTATTTTTTTCAATTAAATTAATTGTTGATGAACCTACAGTTCCGAGCCCTGCAATGGCAATATTCAATTTATTAATCATTAATGAAATTTAGTACTCAATAAATATTTCGGCTCTTCTGTTAGCAGCTTCTAAGCTTGGCATAATTTCAGGATATAGTGGTTCGGAATCTGACATAGCTACTAATTCAATTTTTTCACTATTTAATCCAATTAATGATAATTCTTTCATAACTGTTGTTGCTCTTTCCAGAGATATATTAAAATTAATTAATGCATGTTTTGTTAGATCCATATCATAATTTGTTCTACTACTAGCATGGCCAACTATAACTATTTTTTTAGCTTTATTTTCATAAAATAAATTTACAACTTTTTTTATTTCATTTAAATCGCCACCATTTATTGTTGTAGAACCGTGTGGAAAAGTTATCCTGGCAACTGGAACACTTCTATCATTTAATATTATTTTATTATTTTCATTATTTTTCTTATTTGCTAGCTCAACTTTTATTGTTTTGTCTTCTTGTCTTATAGTTTTTGAATTATCAAATGATGAAACATCTAAACCTTTTAAACCTAAAATATCCTCTATGTCTTTAGGAGAATAAAATAAATCATTTTTTTTAATTCTTTTTTCTACTTTTTGAATTTCCTCTTCTGTTTTAATATCTTTTAAACTTCTAGCAAGAGCATGTAGTTCTTTTTCTTCTTCACTAATATTATTTTGAGATGTATCTTTATTTGGTCTGAAACTTTCTATTTCATTTAATTTATTGTCTAAAATTGACCTTATTGACTGTGTTCTTTCAAAATCATTTTTTAGATTATAATTGTTTTGTTTTACCTCTTCATTTATTTGATCTGATTGATTTTCTAAATTATTTAATGAACTTTCATCTACTCCTAAAGATGGGACTGGTTCTAAGTTAGCAATGTTGCCATCTTTAATATCTCGAATAATCTTTTCTTGCTCTTCTATAGAAATGGTTGCATCTGGTCTATCTGGAACATTGGCCAAATTTGGATATTCTTGATCTTCTGTAATTTGCTCATCTCCTTTTAAAAAATCACCTTTGTTAGATTCTTTATTTTTATTTTCATTTTCATCTTCAATATAAACTCTTTCGCTTACAACTTCATCCTTGTCACTTACTACAATTTCATTTTCATTATTATTATCTTTTTTTGATAAGAATTTATCTCCAACAAAAGAACAGTTTGTAGTAGATAAAAATGTAGTTAAGAATAATATTTTAAAAACTTTCATAGAAATCTAAATTAAGTCCTTTCATCAAGATTTTCAAGATATTCCTGAGATAATTTATAATATCTATTGGCTGAATCTTTAAGAAATTGTTTCTCTATTGTTGTTAAATTTCTTAAATATTTTGCCGGTTTACCTGCCCATAATTCTCCTGATTTTATAATTTTACCTTGTGTTAATAAAGAACCAGCTGCTAACATTGAATTTTTCTTTACAATAGCGCCGTCCAAGATTGTAGACGACATACCAATTAACGAATTATCTTCAACTTTGCAATCATGTATAACGCAATTGTGACCTATGGTAACGTTTGAACCAATTATAGTTCCATTACCTTTTGTAGTGCAATGAATCATTGTCAAATCTTGTATGTTTGTATTAGATCCAATTCTAACCTTTTCAACATCCCCTCTAATTACTACATTAAACCAAATATTAGATTTAGAGCTAATTCTTACATCCCCAATAACATATGATCCTGGAGCTATAAAAACATTTTTTTCTAACTTTGGTCTAATTTTTTTATAATTTAACAGTATCATTCTTATTGCTAACTAATATACTAGATTAATAAATATATTTAACATATTGATTTAACTGAATTATGGAAATACAGGATTAAAGTTTAAACCTTCGTCTTCTTTAAATTTATATATTAAATTCATATTTTGTATTGCCTGTCCAGCTGCTCCCTTAATTAAATTATCTATAACTGAAATTATTATTATTCTTCCCTTAATCCTATCTTGAAAAATATTAAAAAAACAATAATTAGTTCCAACTACATCTTTTATTGTGGGAATTTGATTAGATTTTAGTATTTTTAAAAAAGTAAAATTCTTATTCTCAAAAAAATTTCTTATATTTTTAATATTTT
>CAYNCC010000031.1:9665-10368 GCA_964396035.1 uncultured Alphaproteobacteria bacterium | reverse complement strand
TCAATATTTTTCTTAATTCCTTTAACTTTCTCAATTTCACTAAGTTTTGCTATTTTAATTTGTGCTGAAGATCCAAAATATTTCAGTAGATCTCTTTTCTTGTTAGGTCCAATTCCTTCAATTTCGTCTAATATTGATTTACTAATTTTTGATCTTCTTGTTATATGAGATGTTATTGCAAATCTATGAGCCTCATCCCTTAATCTTTGAAGAAAGAATAATGTTTTATCATTAGTTTTAAATTTAATTTTTTTATTTTCTTTTAAATAAAAAGTCTCATTTCCCTCGTGTCTATTTTCCCCTTTTGCAATTGAAATTAATTCAATTTTTTTTTCTAAATTAGTTTTTTGAAGTACATCGAGAGCAGTATTCAAATGACCTTTACCTCCATCAATAATCATTAAATCAGGAAAAGATATTATTTTTGAATCTTTTTTTAATCTTCTATTAAGCACTTCATAAATAGATGAATAGTCATCACTTTTTGATAAAACATCTTTAATTTTATTTAAAAAATATTTATTGTTCTTTTGTTCATTTATTTTTCTATCTAATTCTTTTTCTGCATTTTTTTCTGCATCTTTTATTATGATTCTTTTCTGTCCTTTTAGTGGTATTTCAATATTAATTTTATATCCAGACTTTTTTTTTAAAGCATTAGTCAAAAGACTTTTTTCAGGAACTTTTTTATTAATTAGTATTA
>CAYNCC010000031.1:0-9582 GCA_964396035.1 uncultured Alphaproteobacteria bacterium | reverse complement strand
CATTTTCTTCATGTCGTGGAAAATAGTACCTACCACCTAGATTTTGTCCTCCTCTAAAATAAAATATTTGTATGCAAGCTGTATAATTTTTCTTTTTTATAGATATAACGTCTGCATCGCCAATAGAACTTATATTGATTGACTGTTTTTCTTGTATTTGATTTAATGCCTTTACTCTATCTCTTAGATTAGCTGCTTTTTCATACAGTTGTTTGGCGCTATAGTTTTCCATTTCATATTTTAAATCTAACTGAATTTTTTTATTTTTTCCTTTTAAAAATAAAATTGCTTGATTTGAAAGATTTAAATATTCCCTTTCCTTTATTTTTTTTACGCATGGAGCCGAACATTTTTTTATTTGATATAACAAACATGCTCTTGTTCTTGCTTTAAAATAAGAGTCTGAACAAGATCTAATTAAAAATGCTTTTTGTAATGAATTAATAGTTTTTTCAACAACTCCCGCAGATGGATAGGGACCAAAATAAACACCATTTTTTTTTTGTTTGCCCCTATGTTTTAATATTTGAGGCCATTTACTTTTTGTTGTTAATAAAATATATGGTAATGATTTATCATCCCTTAAAACAATATTAAATCTTGGTTTATTTTTTTTTATTAAATTACTTTCAAGTAAAAAAGCTTCAGCCTCAGTCTTTGTTGTAATAGTTTCAATACTATTTATTTGATATATCATTCTTTGAATTCTATTTGATAAAGAAGAAGTATTTTTATAGCTTGAAATTCTTTTTTTTAGATTTTTTGCCTTACCAATATATATAATTTCATTTTTTGAATTTAAGTACTGGTAAATTCCAGGCCTGCTAGATATATTTGTTAATTTATTCTTTATAATATCTAAACCATTCATTTTACTAATTTTAATACCAAAAAATTTATAATAAAAATTATATCCACTATTTCTGTGGATAAACTTGTGCAAATAATATTATTTTTATAAAATTTTGGCTCATTTCCTTACATTTTTGTTAAGTGATTAAAAAATAGGCAGTTTTTTATAAAACATTGATAATAGTGATTAATTTAAAAGTCAAGAAGTTTGTAATTTATTCTTTTTCTTATTTTTTTTTTTTAAAAATTATTTCCAGATAAATTGTGTAAAACTAGCATTTTTTTTTAAAAATTTTATATATTTTTAGATAAATTAATACTTTAAGCAAAGTTATTCATCTAAATTATTTTTTTTATTGTGTGCCCAACCTAAATGTTGTCCTGAATCAACAGTAATTAATTGTCCAGTTATAGATTGATTGTTCATAATAAATTTAACTGCATTAGCAATTTCTTCAGGGCCTACCTTTTTTTTAAGGGGCATTGATTTGTATTGTTTTTTAAACTTACTTTTAGTTTGTCTTTTACTTGCGAGAGTTGGACCTGGGCCTATTGCATTTACTCTTATTTTAGGAGCTAAAGCCATTGCAAGAGTTTTAGTCAACGTCCAAAGCCCAGATTTTGTAAAGGTATAAGTTGTGAAAAAAGGTGTTAAATTCAAAACTCTTTGATCAATTATATTGATAACGTTCCCAGTAACATTTTTTGGTAAATTCTTTTTAAATTCTTTTATTAAAATGATTGGGGACCAAACATTTACATTTAAATGATAGTCCCATTTTTTTTTATTAATGTTATCAATTGAATCAAACTCGAAAGTAGATGCATTATTAATTAAACAATTAATCGAACCTAATATTTTTTTTGCTTTATAAAAAAGATTTCTAGTTTCTTTTTCTTTTGATAGATCTGCTTTTATAAAAGCAGTTTTTACACCAAATTTTTTTAAAGAGTTGTTTAGAATACTAGCTTTTTTTTTTGATTTATTAAAATGTATAATAATATTACAACCAGATTCTGCAAGTTTTTCACAAATAATTTTACCTATTCTTTGAGAAGCTCCTGTTATTAAAATATTTTTTTTCATTATTTAATAAATTAAGTAAATATATAGAATATAAATTGATACAAATATTAAACCAATATTCTTATTTATTGCTTTCAATTTCATTAAAACAAAACCCAGCATAATTGTAGCAATAATTAAGAAATAAATATCAATTCTTAAAGCATTGTTTAGTATTGAAGATGGTTCAATAATCTCAACAAGTGATAAAATTCCTAGAATGTTGTATGCGTTTGCTCCTAAAACATTTCCTAAAGCCACACCTTTTAGTTTTTTTAATGCTGAAATAATAGCAGTTGTTAATTCGGGTAAAGAGGTTCCAACAGCTAAAATAGATAATCCAATAACACGATTAGGAACATTATAATGTTGAGCAATTTTTACTGTATTATCTAACAAATATTCAGAACCAATAATTACAGCTATTAAACTTAGAAATAATAAAAATGAGGTTATTAATATTGATTTATTATCTTTATTTTTTTCATTATTTGTTCTTATTGTATTTATCTTATTGTAAATGAGAAAAATTAAAGCGCAGAGCATCACCACTGCTATTCCAGTAGAAAGATTTTTCTGAAAGTTCAAGAAAATTATTGATGCAGGAAAAAGAATAATTAAAAGATTAATCCTTTGTTCCTTAATGATAAATTTATCAAAATTAATTGCTGTTGGAAAAATTATCGATGAAATACCAAGTATTAAGAAAATATTTGCAATATTACTTCCTATAACATTCCCTACTGCAATACCAGGATAAGAAGGTTCGTTTAAAACAGCTTTTAAACTAGTCGCTAGTTCTGGAATAGTAGTTCCAAATGCTAATGTACAGCTTGCAATAATAAAATTCGAAATATTTAATTTTTTTGCAAGAATTACTATGTGACGAATTAGATAATTTGCTCCTAAAAGCAAAGTCAACAAACCAAATATTGCATATATTATTGTATCTAAAATCATTTTATTTATTTGAAATTAAACCTAAATTTGAAGATTTTATTTTTTTTAATTTATCTCTAATTTTTGCCGCTTCTTCAAATTCTAGATTTGAAGCATGTTCTAACATTTTATTATTTAAATCATTTAAATATTCTGTCATATTTTTTTTTGCTTTATCTATCACTTCTTTATCATTTATGTCAACTGTATAAGAGTCTGCTTCATAAACACTCTTTAAAATATTATTTATATTTTTTTTTATGCTTTGTGGCGTTATGTTGTTTATTTTATTATATGACAATTGTTTTATTCTTCTTCTATTTGTTTCATCTAACGCTTCTTTTATACTTTTAGTTTTTTTGTCAGCATATAAAATTACTTTCCCATCTATATTCCTTGCAGCTCTTCCAATTGTTTGAATTAATGAAGTTTTTGATCTCAAAAAACCTTCTTTATCCGCATCGAGAATTGCGACCAAACCACATTCTGGAATATCCAAGCCTTCTCTTAATAAATTAATTCCTATTAATATATCAAACACTCCTTTTCTTAAATCTTGAAGAATTTCAACTCTTTCTAAAGTATCAATATCTGAGTGTAAATATCTCACTTTAAGATTTGCTTCATCAAAGTAGTCTGTAAGATCTTCAGCCATTTTTTTTGTCAAGGTAGTTACTAAAACTCTTTGAGATTTTGAAATACATTTTTTACATTGATCCATCAAATCATCAACTTGTTTTGATGCAGGTTTGATTTCACATATAGGATCTATTAATCCTGTGGGTCTTACTAATTGTTCAACTATCTTATCATTTGCCTGTTCTAATTCCCATTTACCTGGAGTGGCAGAAACAAAAATAGTTGTTGGACGCATTTTTTCCCATTCTTCAAATTGTAAGGGTCTATTATCCAAGCAAGAAGGTAATCTAAAACCATATTCAGCAAGAGTAGATTTTCTTGATCTATCACCCTTATACATGCCATGAAGTTGGGGAATAGACACATGACTTTCATCAACAAATAAAAGGGAATCGTTTGGAAGATATTCAAATAATGTTGGAGGAGGCTGGCCGGTTTCTCTCCCTGTAAGATATCTTGAGTAATTTTCGATACCTGCACAGCTTCCTGTTGCTTCTATAGTTTCAATATCGAAATTAGTACGTTGTTCTAACCTTTCAGCTTCAAGAAGTTTATTATTATCTTTAAAAAATTTTAATCTTTTTTCTAATTCAATTTTGATATAACTGATAGCTTTATTTAGCGTTGGTTTAGGAGTTACATAATGACTATTTGGAAAAATTTTTACAAATTTTAATTCATTTAATTTTTTTCCAGTTAAAGGATCTATAGAAGTTATATTTTCAATTTTATCACCAAAAAAAGAAATTCTCCAAGAACAGTCATCATAGTGTGAAGGAAAAATATCAATTACATCTCCTCTTACACGAAAAGTTCCTCTGTAAAAATTTATATCATTTCTTACATATTGTAATTCTACTAATTTACTTAAAAGATGATCTCTTGTAATTATTTCATTTTCACTCAAAGAAAAAGTCATAGTTGAATATGTTTCAGGAGAACCAATACCATAAATACAAGATACACTTGCTACGATTATCACATCATTTCTTTCAAATAATGATCTTGTAGCTCCATGACGCATTCTATCAATTTGTTCATTAATTGAAGATTCTTTTTCAATGAATGTATCTGTTTTAGGGACATATGCTTCAGGTTGATAATAATCATAATAAGAAACAAAATATTCAACCGCATTTTTTGGAAATATTGATTTCATTTCACTATATAGCTGTGCAGCAAGAGTTTTATTTGGAGCTAGTATTAAAGATGGTTTTTGTAATTCTTCTATAACATGAGCCATAGTAAATGTTTTTCCTGAACCGGTAACACCTAATAAAGTCTGATTTCTTTGATTTTCTAATATATTCTTAGAAATTTGTTTAATCGCCGAAGGCTGATCACCAGAAGGTTTAAATGAACTTTCAATAACAAACTCAATATTTTTTTTTTCTTCAAGATTTTTCATTATTTATCAAAAATAATCTAACAATTAATTAAATAATTTAATTAAAATTAATACTATCTTTTTTTTTAAAAATTTATTATAGATTACATAGGATATTGATATGAGTTTCTTTTCGCAAAGGGTAACTAGAATACAGCCTTCACCAACTATTTCTATATCTGCAAAAGCCAAAGAATTAAAACAGCAAGGTAAAGAAATTATTAATTTTTCAGCAGGGGAGCCTGATTTTGATACACCTAATAATATAAAAAATGCAGCAATTAAAGCTATTAAAGAGGGCCAAACTAAATATACCGCAGTTAATGGAACAAAAGAATTAAATGAAGCAATAATAAAAAAATTTAAAAGAGAGAATAATCTAACTTTTACACCAGACGAAATAACAGTAGGTTGTGGTGGAAAACAAGTAATTTATAATGCGTTAGCTGCTACTATTGAGAAAGGGGATGAGATCATTATACCTTCGCCTTATTGGGTTTCATATCCAGATATGACTCTTTTAGTTGAAGGGCAACCTGTGGTTTTAGATTGTTCTTTAGAAAACAATTTTAAAATAAACCCACAAGACTTAGAAAATTGCATTACAAATCAAACAAAATGGATAATTCTAAATTCCCCATCAAATCCTACTGGAGCTCTATATAGTGAGCTAGAATTACAGAACTTAGCAAAAATATTATCTAAGCATCCACATGTTTGGATTATGTGTGATGATTTATATGAACATATAATTTTTGACAACTTAAAATTTAAAAATATTTTGCAAGTTGATAATAAGCTTAAATCAAGAACATTGCTTATCAATGGCGTTTCAAAAGCATATGCAATGACTGGTTGGAGATTAGGTTATGGTGCTGGTCCAAAAGAATTAATAAAAGAAATAAGTAAAATTCAATCACAAAGCACAACACACACTTCTTCTATTTCACAAGCTGCTGCGATAGAAGCATTAAATAATAGCAATGAATTTATAAATAAAAATAAAAAAATTTTTCAAGAAAGAAGAGATATTATTTATTCTAATTTAAAAGAATTTCCTCAACTTCAGGTTTTTTTACCCCAAGGTTCTTTCTATGTTTATGTCTGTTGTAATGACCTAATAGGAAAAAAGAGAGAAGATGGAAATGAAATAAAGAATGATATAGATTTTTCGGATTATTTGTTAGATGAAGGAGTGGCTGTAGTTCCAGGAGAAGCTTTTGGATGTTCTAATTTTTTTAGAATTTCTTTTGCATTATCAAATGAAGATATTCTCAAAGGTTGTAAAAAAATTATTTCAGCTTGTAGCAAATTAAAATAAGATTATTCAGCAATATATTTTTCTGCATCAATAGCAGCCATACATCCCATGCCTGCTGCAGTAACAGCTTGTCTGTATATTTTATCAGCAACATCTCCTGCTGCAAAAACTCCTGGCACATTTGTTTCTGTACTTCCAGAATTTGTTACAATATAACCTTCTTTATCTAATTTTATTTTATTTTTAAAAATTTTAGTTGCAGGGTCGTGACCTATTGCAATAAAAATTCCTTCTAAATCAATCGACTCTACTTTTTTTGTTTTAGTGTTTATTATAGAAATGCCTTTAACCTTTTTAGGATTTTCATCTCCATAAATTTCTTGAACATTATTATTCCAAATAACTTCAATTTTTGGGTTCTTAAATAATCTTTCTTGTAAGATCTTTTCTGCTCTTAATTTGTCTCTTCTATGAATTAAAATTACTTTTTTAGCATGAAGTGTTAAATATAAAGCTTCTTCTACAGCTGTATTTCCTCCACCAACAACAGCAACTATTTTATTTTTAAAAAAAAATCCATCGCATGTTGCACAAGCAGAAACACCATAACCTTTAAATTTTTCTTCACTCTTATTACCTAACCATCTTGCAGTAGCACCAGTAGCAATTATTACTGTTTTTCCATGATAGATTGATTTACTATCGCCAATGAGTTCAAAAGGTTTTGATTTAAAATTACAATTTGTGATTGTATCACTAATAATTTTTGCACCAACACTTTCAGCTTGTGCTTTCATTTGATCCATAAGCCAAGGTCCTTGAATAACATCTTTAAATCCAGGATAGTTTTCAACATCTGTAGTAATAGTCATTTGACCACCTGGTTGTTGACCATTTACTAAAATTGGGTTCATATTTGCTCTAGCAGTATATATTGCAGCAGTGTAACCAGCTGCACCTGAACCAATAATAATAGTATCGCTTTTATAATTCTTCATAATTATAATTTAATTTTTTTTTAACCTTTTTTACTACTTCATCGATATCATTTAATGCTTTATTATTCTTTTTTAAAGATATCGAGTCTTTTAAGTAATTAGCTAATTTTAAATCAATCAAATTTTTTATAAACAAACTAAATTTTTTTGATTTTGTTGGTATATCAATAATATATGTAGGCTTACCAGCACTACATGCTTCAGTGACCATAGAAACAGAATCACTTGTAACAATAATTGCTTTTGAAAAACTTATTGCATTTAAATAAGAAATCTGTTTTGAACCTGGTAAAACAAAAACAAAATTTTTATTTAACAATTTTCTTTTTAAATGCATGGAATCTTTATTACTTGTTCTTCTTGATAGAAGAATAAGAACTTTAATTTTATTTTTTTTTTGTATAAAAGTAAGCTTATTAATAATTTGGTTTAAAATTAAATTTGTTATTTTGTGATGCCTACTGTTTCCACCAATTAAAACAGTAATAAAATTTTCATTTAAAACGCCAGATCTTTTTCTTTTACAAATACTTTTAATATATTTTAAGTTAATTTTTGTAAGCGCACCATGAATTTCTATCACATTTGAACCACGACATTTATCATGCTTAGGAGTAATGACAACATCAAAGTTTTTTATATTTATAGGAGGTTTTTGTATAAAAATTGAAAAAATTTTTTTTTTTGATTTTTTTTTTATTAATTTTGCATAATAAGCAGTATTTTTACCACATGATATTATAATTTTTGGAAAAGGAGTTTTTAAAAATTTTGTTTTTTTTAAGTTAAAGGCAGTTAATACATTTCTTTCTAGAAAGTTTAATTTCTGAGTTTTTATAATTTTATAATTAATATTTAACTTTTCAGCTAAAGAAATTGATTGTTTCTCATGTCCTGTTAAATTATCTGACAATATCCAGCAATTTTTTTTAGACACTTTTTATAACCTTATTATTAATTTTTTTTTTAAAAAAATATTTTTGCAAAGAAGATATTTCTAAATTTTTATTAGATAATTCATTAATTGCTTGAACGACAGCTTTGGCTCCAGCCATAGTTGTGTAATATGGAATTTTATTATTAATTGCAGCTCTTCTCAAAGTAAAGCTATCTTTAATTGCTCTAGTTCCTTCTGTTGTATTAAAAATTAGATTAATTTTTTTTTCATTTATATAATTTACAATATTTGGTTTCCCTTCTTTTACTTTTTTAATCAGTAAACAATCTATATTTCTCTTTTTTAGAAAATTTGCTGTACCTTTAGTCCCAGATATTTTAAAACCAAGATTTTTTAGATTTTTAACATGCTCATAAACAGACTCTTTGTCTATATTTTTAACAGATACAAATAAATTTCCTTTTAGTGGTAAATTTACATTAGCTGATAATTGAGATTTAGCATAAGCTTTACCAAAATTAAAATCCATTCCCATTGCTTCGCCTGTAGATTTCATTTCAGGTCCTAAAATAATATCAGATCCATCAAATTTTGAAAAAGGGAAGACAGATTCTTTGACAGCTATATGATTAAATTGATTTCTTTTTAAATTAAAATCACTTAATTTTTTTCCTAACATTATTAAAGAAGCAATTTTTGCAACTGGTATACCTGTTGCTTTTGCAACAAAAGGTATAGTTCTACTAGCACGAGGGTTAGCTTCAATTATAAAAATATCATTATTTTGAATTGCAAATTGTATATTTATTAGTCCTTTTACTTTTAAAGCTATTGCTAGTTTTGTAGTTTGTTCTTCAATTTTTTTAATTATATTTTTGTTTAAAGTGTAAGGCGGTATTACACAAGCAGAGTCACCTGAATGAATACCAGCTTCTTCTATGTGTTCCATAATACCAGCAATATATACTTGTTTTCCATCAGAAATCGCATCAACGTCTATTTCAACAGCTGATTTTAAGTAAGAGTCAATTAATAAAGGAGATTTTTTTGTTGTTCTAAGTGCTCTATCAATATATTTAAAGAATTCTTTTTTTTCATTAATTATCTCCATTGCTTTTCCACCAAGAACATATGAAGGTCTGATTATTAGTGGCAATCCAATTTTTTTTAAACATCTTTTTGCTTCATTAATATTATTCGCTGTTAGATTTGCTGGCTGTTTTATTTTAATATCTTTAATTATTTTTTTAAATCTTTTCCTGTCTTCCGCTATATCTATTGAATTTAGTGAAGTTCCTAAGATTTTAATTTTTTCTTTAGCTAAATGCTTGGCAAGATTTAAAGGTGTTTGACCACCAAATTGTAGTATTAGACCTAATAATTTTCCTTTTCTTTTTTCAACTTTAATAATTTCTATTACATCTTCAGGAGTTAATGGTTCAAAATATAATCTATCAGAAGTATCATAATCTGTAGATACAGTTTCCGGATTACAATTAATCATTATTGTTTCAATATTTCTTTTTCTTAATGCATAGGAAG
>CAYNCC010000030.1:0-10761 GCA_964396035.1 uncultured Alphaproteobacteria bacterium | reverse complement strand
GGAATTTGATCAATAATCATTTTTGCATTTGATGATGTAACCACAATATCTGATAAAGCTTTTATTTCTGCTGAGCAATTAATATATGTAATTACCAAATGATCTTTATGTTTATTTTTAAATTTTTTAAATTCTTCTGGCTGGCAAGATTGTTCTAATGTGCACCCTGCATCTAAATCAGGCAATAAAACTTTTTTATTAGGACTTAATATTTTTGCTACTTCAGCCATAAATTTTACTCCACAAAATACAATTGTATCAGAATTTGTGCTTGCTGCTTTTCTTGACAAATCAAGAGAATCTCCGACAAAATCAGCTAAATCTTGAATATCTGCTGATTGATATACATGAGCTAAAATTATAGCTTTTTTTTCTTTTCTTAGCCTTTGGATTTCAAAAGCATAATCAATATTTGATAATTTATTTTTTTCTAACGGCTGATCGAGTTTAAGAATATTTTTAAACATTATAATTAATTAATTCATATTTTAATTATTTCCAATTAATCATATTAATATTTATAGTATAATAATAATTTTCTTTTATTGGATAAAAAATGGATGAAGAAACACTTAATTTAGAAATTAGAAAATTTCTAAAAAATGTAGGCATAACATCACAAAGGGAAATTGAAAAAAAAATTAGAGATGCAATTGAAGCCGGAACTATTAAGGGGACTGAAGAACTAAATGTAGAAATGACCCTTGATATTGAAAAAGTAAATTTACAACATAAAGTTTCTGGCATAATAAAATTAAATTAATTTTCTATTTTGTTTTTAATATAATTTTCTTTTTGATTTCTGCAATTGCTTTTGCTGGGTTAAGTCCTTTTGGACAAGAATTTGTGCAATTCATAATTGTATGACAACGATAAAGAGACATCGAGTCATTTAAATTTTTTAACCTTTTAGTAGTTTTGTCATCTCGACTATCTTCAATCCAACGATATGCTGATAATAAAACTGCTGGGCCTAAATAATCTTTTTGTTCATTATTTCCATTCCACCAATAACTGGGACAACTAGTAGAACAACAAAAACACATTATACATTCAGTCAACCCGTCTAATTTTTCTCTTGATTCTTGTGTTTGCAATCTTTCTTTATTATTTTCAGGTTTTGAATTTGATTTTAACCAAGGAGAAATGGATTTATATTGTTTATAAGCATGATTTAAATCAGGAACTAAATCTTTAATAACAGGCATATGTGGTAAAGGATAAATATTAATATCTCCAGAGATTTCCTCTATAGGCTTAGTGCATGCTAAAGTATTTACACCATTAATGTTCATTGAACAACTTCCACAAATTCCTTCTCTACAAGATCTTCGAAAAGTTAAAGAAGGATCAATCGTATCTTTTATAGAAATTAATCCATCTAACACCATTTGACATTCGTTATCTAAATTTAAATAAAATGTATCTAATTTAGGATTTTCGTTTCTTTCTGGATCAAATCTATAAACATTCACTTTTTTAAAATTATTTCCTTTTGGAATGTTATGAATTTTTCCTTTTTTAATTTTTGAATTTCTAGGTAAGTTGAATTGAACCATATGAATAATTAATAATATAACATTACATTAAATTTAGTAAACACGCTCTTTGGGAGGGAACGCTTTTACTTCATTAGTTAGTGGTGTTAATTTTACAGGCTTATAGACAATTTGTGTATTTCCTTTAGAATTTAATTTTGCCAAAGTGTGTTTCATCCATTTTTTATCATCTCTTTTGGGAAAATCCTGTCTAGAATGTGCTCCTCTGCTTTCCTCTCTATTAAAAGCTGAATTTATTGCAATAATACTTTGAGATAAAAGATTATCAAATTCTAATGTTTCAACTAGATCTGTATTCCAAATTAAAGATTTATCTTTAACTTGAATGTCAGATTTTGAATTAAAACATTTATTTAATCTTATTTTTCCTTCATTTAATAAATCTTTTTTTCTGAAGACAGAACAATAATTTTGCATTGTTTTTTGCATTTCTTTTCTAAGTTCAGCTGTTGGAAAATGACCTTTTGAATATCTAAAGAAATCAAACCTAGATAAACTTTGATCAAGAGATTGTTTATCAATTTTTTTATATTTTTTATTTTTTTTTATTATTTTTTTACAATGCTGTGCTGCAGCTCTGCCAAAAACTATCAAATCTAAAAGAGAATTTGAACCTTATCTATTAGCTCCATGAACAGATACACATGCTGCTTCGCCTATCGCCATTAACCCCGGTACTATCTGTTCGCTACCTGATTGATCAAATGTTAAAACTTCTGTGTTTATATTTGTAGGAATGCCTCCCATGTTGTAATGAACTGTTGGTATAACTGGTATAGGTTTTTTAGAAACATCTACACCAGAAAAAATTTTTGCTGTTTCTGATATTCCTGGCAACTTTTCTTCTAATATTTTTTTTTCTATATGTTCTAAATGCAATAAAACATGATCCTTGTCTTTACCAACTCCTCTTCCTTCAACAATTTCTTGTGTTATAGAGCGACTAACAACATCTCGACTTGCTAGGTCTCTTGCTGTTGGTGCATATCTTTCCATAAATTTTTCTTCCTTAGAATTAGTTAGATATCCTCCTTCTCCTCTAGCTCCTTCAGTAATTAAACAGCCAGCTCCATAAATTCCCGTGGGATGAAATTGAATAAATTCCATATCTTGTAATGGCAGACCTGCTCTTAAAGCCATTGCATTACCATCCCCTGTGCAAGTATATGCTGATGTACATGATAAATAAGCCCTACCCCATCCTCCGGTTGCTATAAGTGTAATATGAGATTTAAAAATATGAAGGGATCCATCTTCTAAGCACCATGCCAAAACGCCTGCACAAGACCCATCTTTATTCATTAACAAATCTATAACTATATATTCAATAAAAAATTTAACTTTGTGTTTTAGTGATTGTTGGTAAAGAGTATGTAAAATAGCATGCCCTGTTCTATCTGCAGCTGCACAAGTTCTTTCGGCTTGTTCTTTTCCATAATTTTTTGACATACCTCCAAAAGCTCTTTGATAAATTTTACCATTTCTAGTTCTTGAAAAAGGAACGCCGTAATGTTCTAGTTCTATGACAGAAGGAATAGCTTCTTTACACATATACTCAATTGCATCTTGATCACCAAGCCAATCTGATCCTTTTACTGTATCGTACATGTGCCATCTCCAATCATCTTTACCCATATTTCCTAAAGCTGCAGATATTCCGCCTTGAGCAGCAACAGTATGACTTCTAGTAGGAAAGACCTTAGATATGCAAGCTGTTTTCAAACCTTTTGCAGCAATACCCATTGTTGCCCGCAAACCTGCTCCACCGGCACCAATCACAATGACATCATATTTATGTTTAATAATTTTGTAAGCTTTTGTCATAAAATTTTAGTAATAAGCAATCTGCCAAACAGAAATAATAGATATACTAATTAAAATCAAACTAATAAATTTCAGAAAAAATGAAGAAAATTTTTTAACCTTCTTTGAGTGAAAATAATCTTCAAAAATATTTAATATACCAAGTAAAGAATGATGAATGACTAAAATAATTAATACTATAAATAAAACTAGATTTAATGGATTTTTTATCCATAGAAAAAAATTATATTCAAAATTATTTAAAAAATTCCTAAAAATAAAAACAAACCAACCAAATATTACTATCATTAATATTGCTGTAATTCTCTGCCAAAACCAATGACTTACGGGATTCTTATCAAATCCAAAAAATTTAATTTTTTTTAAAAAATTAATCATTAAAAAAACCAAATGTAAATATTTGTTATTAAAGATAATAAAACTACAAAAATACCGCTTAGATATACATTGCTAAGTTTATAACCGTATCCAATATCCCAGAATAAATGTCTAATGCCATTTAATAAATGATAAAAAAAAGAAAAAGTTATAAAAAAAAGTAAAGTTTTTCCAATAGTTTTAGAAAAAAAAATATTAATTAAACTTTCAAAATGATTATTAAAAGCTATAGAAAAAAGCCAAAAGCAAATTAAAAAAGTCGAAAAAAATAAAATTATCCCTGTGATTCTATGAGATATTGAAAGGATAGATGTAATTTGTGGTTTGTATATCTGTAAATGAGGAGATAGCGGTTTATTACTAAATTTTTTCATTTACACTTTTTTTGGCATCAAAATAAAATAATCAATTTCTAAAATAACATTTGTATTATACTCTTCATCTCCATTTTTATACAAAGGAAATTCTTTACAAAAATAATTTTTAACTCCTATTGTTTTTAATCGTAAAACTCCTAGATCTGAGTTATTTGGCAAATCTTTTTTGTCAAGAATTTCAGTCCATGCATAAATAGTATCTCCGGCTATTGTTGGTGCTATATGTTTTCCACCATTAATTCCTAGAATTCTGAAGGCGTTACTTAAGCCATTAAAAGATAACATTCTTACAATGCTTATTATGTGACCACCATAAACAATTCTACGTCCTAATCTGCCGTCTTTTTCAGTATGTTCATTAAAATGAACTTTAGCAGTATTTTGATATAATCGAGTAGCAGTCATATGATCTGCCTCCTCTATAGTCATGCCATCTACATGATCAATTTTTTCACCTATTTTGTAATCGTCCCAGACATGTTTAGATCCGCTTTCGTTGTAATCATAATTTGAAATATTTAAATTGTTTTGAATATAAAATTCATTACTTTTTACTTCCTTTTCTAAATCAGGTATTACAGTTTTAGGTGAAGGACTAGATGCGTCTCGTTTATTAACCATTACCCATCTAACATAATCAAGAACAACTTCATTTTTTTGGTTTTTTCCAATCGAGTTAACCCATACTATGCCTGTTTTTTTATTAGAATTTTCTTTAACACCAAGAACTTTAGAGGTGGTTTTTATAGTATCTCCAACATATACGGGCACACCAAATTTACATGATGCATAACCTAAATTTGCTGGAGAATTTAATGAAATATCAGGAACTGTTTTTCCAAAAACCATGTTAAAAGTTAAAATATCGTCTATAGGTGAATTTGGATATCCAATTTTTTTTGCAAATTCTTCTGACGAATGTAAAACGAATCTAGATCCCAATAGACCAATAAAAAGAGAAACGTCTCCAGATGTAATTGTTCTAGGCGTTGAATGTATTATTTCTTGGCCTACTGAAAAATCTTCAAAAAAATTACCGGGATTTGTTTTGTTTTCTTTTTTTTTCATAATCTTTTATTTTTTTAATAATTTCATTTTCAATAGTTCTTCCGCTATTTGAATAGTGTTTAAAGCGGCTCCTTTTCTTAAATTATCAGATACAACCCATAATGATAAACCATTTTTTATAGTATCATCTTTTCTAATTCTACTAACAAAAACACTATCTTCTCCTTCACTTTCTTCAGGGGTAACGTATCCTTCATTTTGTCTAAAATCTACAACAGAAATTCCTGGACTTTTTTTTAAAATTTCTCTTGCTTTAGTATCAGAAATTTCTTTCTCAAACTCTATATTTATAGATTCAGCATGACCAATAAAAACTGGAACTCTAACACAAGTTGCAGCCACTTTTATTGATTTATCCAAAATCTTTTGGGTTTCAACGCTCATTTTCCATTCTTCTTTTGTATTTCCATCATCTAAAAAATTATCTATATGGGGTATGACATTAAATGCAATTTGTTTTGTAAAATATTCTTTTTTTATTTGTTTATTTGCAAATATATTTTTTGTTTGATTAAATAATTCATCCATTTGTGATCTACCAGCCCCTGAAGTTGATTGATATGTAGATACAATAACTCTTTTAATTTTTGCGTAATCATGCAATGGCTTTAAAACCATTACCATCTGAATTGTAGAACAGTTTGGATTAGCAATAATTCCTTTTTTTATTTTTTTTAAATCTTTTAAATTTACCTCTGGAACAACCAAGGGAACAGAAGGGTCCATTCTAAAATAAGATGAATTATCAATAACAATACCGCCAGCCTTTGTGGCTTTTGGAATAAATTCTGAAGATATTTGTGCGCCAGCTGAAGATAAGGTTAAATTTGTTTTTTTAAAATCAAATTTTTTTAAATCTTCAACATTTATTTCTTTTTTTCCAAATTTTAGTTTTTTTCCCTCTGATTTTTCAGATGCTAAAAGAAATAATTCTTCTATTGGAAAATTTCTTTTGTGCAAGATATCTAAAAATTCTCTTCCAACATTTCCTGTTGCTCCAACAATTGAAACTTTTAATCCCATTTTTTAAATTATATTTTCTAATTCTTTAATTATTAAGTTTCCCATTTGATCAGTATTTACTTTTGTTGAACCTTTATCAAAAATATCATGGGTTCTGTATCCTTTATTTAATACATTAATTACAGATTGCTCTAATATTTTTGACAATTTTTCATTATTAAAAGAATATTTAATCATCATAGAAAAACTCATAATAGTCGCTAAGGGATTTGCTATATTTTTGCCAGCTATATCCGGTGCACTGCCATGCACAGGTTCATAAAGCGCTGATATAATTTTCCCATCTTTTAAATTACCTAAAGATGCCGAAGGTAACATTCCTAAAGAACCTGTTAACATTGCTGCTGCATCAGACAAAAGATCTCCAAACAAATTATCTGTTAGAATTATATCAAATTGTTTAGGTTCTCTTATTAGTTGCATTGCACAATTGTCAGCATACATATGATTTAAAGTTATTTCTGGATAATCTTTTTGAGCTAGTTTAGTAACTTCTTCTTTCCATAATTTACCACTTTCCATAACATTTGATTTTTCAACTGAGGTAACAATTTTCTTTCTTTTTTTTGCTAATTCAAAAGCAACCCTTGCTACTCTTATGATTTCTTTTGATGTATAGACTTGAGTATTAAATCCTTTTTTATTTCCATTTCCTATATCTTCAATACCTCTTGGTTCGCCAAAATATACTCCTCCTGTTAATTCTCGAACTATAAGAATATCAAGATCTTTTATTATCTCTGGTTTTAAACTAGATGCGTGTATTAAAGGTTCAAAAGATATTGCAGGTCTTAAATTTGCAAATAATTCTAAATCACTCCTTAATTTTAAAAGGCCCTGTTCTGGCCTTTTCTCAAAAGAAAGATTATCCCATTTTGGGCCTCCTACTGCTCCTAACAATACTGCATCAAATTCTTTTGCTTTTTTTATTGTATCTTCTTTTATAGGCACATCGTTTTGATCTAAAGAAGCTCCACCTACTAAATCTTCTTCAAAAAAAATTTTTAATAATTTTTTTTTATTAAAAAAATCTATTATTTTTTTTACTTCATTAATTGCTTCTGGGCCTATGCCATCTCCAGGCAAAATTAACAATTTTGTTTCATCCATTTTATTTATTTAACCAAGGAATTTTTTTTTTTAAATTAGATTCATATTTATTTATAAGATTATCTTTGTTTAAAGTTAAAGAAATATCATCAAGTCCATTCATTAGACAATTTTTTTTATATGGATCTATTTCAAACTTTATAGTTTCATTTTTATCCATAACTACAATTTGATTTCTTAAATCAACAGTAAGTATAGATGTTTTTTTTAAAGAAGCTTTTTTAATAATCTTATCTATATAAGATTAATTTAGAATAATTGGTAAAACGCCATTTTTAAAACAATTATTATAAAAAATATCGGCAAATTCGGATCCTATCAAGCACTTAATACCAAAATCTTTTAACGCCCAAACTGCATGTTCTCTTGACGAGCCACAACCAAAATTTTTACCTGTAATTAAAATAATTGATTTTTCATAATGATCTTTATTTAAAATAAATTCCTTTTTTTTAGACCCATTTTCAGAATATCTAATATATGAAAATAAATGTTTACCTAGACCAGTTCTACTAATTGTTTTTAAATGTTCCGCAGGGATAATTAAATCTGTATCAACATTAATTCTAGTAAAAGGCGCTGCAATGCCCGAAATTTTTATAAATTTTTCAATTTTAAAAAAAATTAAATTAAATCTCTTACATCAATTAAATGCCCTGTAACAGCGGCAGCGGCAGCCATGATAGGACTCATAAGGTGTGATCTGCCACCTTTTCCTTGACGTCCTTCAAAATTTCTATTTGATGTGGAAGCGCATCTCTCTCCAGGTTTTAATTTATCAGCATTCATTGCAAGGCACATTGAACAACCTGAATCTCTCCATTCAAAACCAGCTTCTTTAAAAATCTTATCTAAACCTTCTTTTTCTGCTTGCTGTTTAACAAGTCCTGACCCCGGAACAACCATAGCTTTAGTTTTTACAGACTTTCCTTTAACAATTTTTGCAGCTTCTCTTAAATCCTCAATTCTGGAATTCGTACATGAGCCAATAAAAACCTGATCAATTTTTATATCTTCTAGTTTAGTTCCAGGTTCAAGACCCATATATTCAAGAGATCTTTTCATAGCATTTTTTCTATCTACGTCTTTTTCAATTTTCGGATTTGGGACAAAGCCTTTAATTGAAGACACGTCTTGTGGTGAAGTTCCCCATGTTACTTGTGGATCAAGCTTATTCACTGATAAAAACTCTTCCTTGTTATATTTTGCTCCTTTATCACTAGGCAATTGTTTCCAAAAATTTACGGCTTTTTTCCATTCATTTTTTGGGGCAAATGGTCTTCCTTTAATATAATTGAAAGTTATTTCATCAGGAGCTATTAAACCTGCTCTAGCTCCAGCTTCTATAGACATATTGCAAATTGTCATTCTTCCTTCCATAGACAAATTTTGAATACTTTTTCCTGAATATTCAATAACATGACCTGTCCCACCAGCTGTTCCAATTTTGCCTATTATACCTAAAATTAAATCTTTTGCAGTTACACCATTAGGAATATCGCCTTCTAAATTTATTCTCATGTTTTTAGCAGAATTTTGTATCAATGTTTGAGTTGCTAAAACATGTTCAACTTCAGAAGTGCCTATGCCAAATGCTAATGCTCCAAACGCTCCATGAGTAGAAGTATGACTGTCTCCGCAAACTATAGTCATTCCTGGTTGAGTTAAACCTTGTTCTGGACCTATAATATGTACAATGCCTTGCCTTATATCATTTATTGGAAAAAATTGGATTCCAAAGTCTTTAGTATTTTTTTCAAGTGCCTCTAGCTGAGTTTTAGATAACGCATCTTCTATGTTATCTCTATTTAAAGTTGGCACATTATGATCTGGAACAGCAAATGTTTTTCCTGGTTGTCTTACTTTACGTTTAGATAATCTTAAACCTTCAAAAGCTTGTGGACTTGTAACTTCATGAACCAAATGTAAATCAATATATAATAACTGGTTATCATCACCATTTACATCTACAAGATGATTATCCCATATTTTGTCGAACAAAGTTTTTGGATTTTGTTTTTTAGACATTTTAAAAAAAATGAATTATTTATTTATCCTTTTTGGCTTCTTCTTTATTTTTTTTAATGTCTTCACTTTTAATTGTTTCTTTTGTTTCTTTATTTTGCATTTTTAGTTTATTTTTATCTATTTGATCTTTGCTATTATTATTTTCAATTTTTTCCTCAATTTTTGTTTTATCTTCTGTAATCTTAGATTTTCGTCCGGATAAACCTTTTAAATAATATAATTTAGCTCTTCTTACGCTTCCTTTAGATTTTATTTCGATTTTTGCAATATTTGGTGAATATAATGGAAAAACTCTCTCAACTCCTTCTCCATAAGAGATCTTTCTAACCGTGAAAGATGAATTAACACCTGAATTTTTTTTTGCGATACATACTCCTTCAAATGCTTGTGTTCTCTCTCTTTTTTTTTCAATAATTTTTACCTGTACAATAACTGTATCTCCAGGTTTAAAATCTGGGTTTTTTTTTGATTCTTTTAATTTTTCTAGTTGTTTAGATTCAAATTTTTTTAATTTATTCATAGCAATTAACATATATATAATTAATTTTTAACTCTTAATAAGTCTGGTCTTTTTAATTTTGTAATTTTTAATGATTCTTTTTTCTTCCATTCTTCAATTTTTTTATGATTGCCCGTCAATAAAACTTCAGGAACACCGATCCCTTTCCAATTACTAGGTTTAGTATATTGAGGATGTTCTAATAAATTATTTTCAAATGTCTCATTCTTTAATGAATCCGATGATCCAAGAACTCCTGGTAGCATTCTTACACAAGAATCTAACAAACACATAGATGCTAGTTCTCCACCAGATAAAATAAAATCTCCAATACTTATTTCTTCCATATTCCAATCGTCAATTACTCTTTGATCAACTCCTTCATATTTTCCACATAATATTATTAAATTTCTTTTTTTTGTAAGTTGTTTTATCTTTTTTTGATTAAGTTTTTTTCCTTTTGGAGTTAAATAAATCAATGAATAATCTTTTATTTTTTTTGTTGTTGTTTTTAAAGCTCTATCAATAACTTCACTTTTTATAATCATACCTGAACCACCACCATACGGTTTATCATCAATATCTTTTGGACCTTTTTTAGAAAAATCTCGAATATTAATTAAATTTAATGACCAAATTTTTTTCTTAAGAGCCTTGCCAACTAAAGAAAAATTTATTGGACCCGGAAACATTTCTGGAAATAACGTCAAAATGTGAGCAGTCCAAGTTGCTTTTGTGTTTTTCATGATAAAATTCTCTAATATTCATATTTTATATTAATTTTAATATAACTCTTTTATCAAAAAATTCTCTATATTAAAGTTTTTTTTTCAGTAATAAATTATTAGGTTTTTTCTTCTGGTTTAGCTTCTGGTTTTGGCGCATCTGATTGTGT
>CAYNCC010000029.1:0-10938 GCA_964396035.1 uncultured Alphaproteobacteria bacterium | reverse complement strand
ATTAAAAATTTTAAAGAAGAAAGAGTTTTGAAAGCTGGAAAAAGACCCTTTGCAGTTACTTTAAGTCCTGATAATAAATTGTTATATGTTGCAAATGTTAAAAGTAGTGATGTAAGTATTTTTGATACGAAAAATTATAAAAAAATTAAAACAATTAAAGTTGGAAAGTCACCTTATGCAATAGCGTTTACTCAAGATGGAAGTAAAGCTTTTGTTACCAACCAACATGAAAATACAATTTCTGTTATTGATAATATAAAGAAAAAAAATATAAAAACTTTGGACATTGGGGAATATCCAGAAGGTATAAATTTTTATCCAAAAAATAAAGAAGTATTAGTTGTTAATTGGTTTGATGGGGAGGTATCTGTATTAAATAGTGAGACTTTGGAAATTAAAAAAAAAATTGTTGTTGGAGAAGGACCAAGAGGTTTTGGAAATTTTATTGGACCTAATTTAATTAAATAGTTTTAATGTTTAAAATGCCTCATATTACTAAAAGCCATAGCAATTTTATATTTGTTTGCTCTTTTAATAACTACTCCATCTTTAACTGATCCTCCTGGTTGAATAATTGCTTTTACACCGAACTTTCCAAAAACATCTATGCTGTCGGGAAATGGAAAGAATGCATCTGAAGCAACAAAAGATCCTTTTAAAATAGTTTTGTTAAAAAATTTTTTTGCTTTTTCCGAACCAATTTTTGCAGAATCAAGTCTATTCATTTGACCTGCACCTATCCCAATAGAACTATTATTTTTAACGTAAACAATCGCATTTGATTTTACATATTTACAAATTTTCTCAGCAAGTAATAAAGCATTTATTTCTTTTGATTTAAGTTTTTTTTCTGTTACAAATCTTAAATTATTTTTTTTACTAAATAAATTATCAGGAGTTTGAATTAATAAAGCATCGGACATTGATTTAATTTCTTTTTCTGGTTTGAAAATTTTAAATGATTTCGCTTCAACTAGTATTAAATTTTTTTTATTTTGAAAAATTTCTTTTGCTTCTTTGCTTATTTTTTTTCCAATAACTATTTCTACAAAAGTTTTAGAAATTTCTTTTGCTAATTTTCTATCAATATTCCCATTAATAACAATAATTCCTCCAAATGCACTTCTAGGGTCACATTTAAATGCATTTTGGTATGCTCGTAATAAATTATTATTTTTACTAACGCCGCAAGGATTGGCATGTTTAATAATAACTACGCAAGGATCATTAATATCATCTGCTAATAAACACCCTGCTTGCATATCATTTATATTATTATAACTAAGTTCCTTTCCTTGAATAATTTTCATATTAAAAAAAGAAATTTTGTTATTTAAAAAAGAAGTATTTTTATAAATAGCTGCTTTTTGTTTAGGATTCTCACCATATCGTAGTTTTTTTACAATTTTTGATTGAATTAAAAAATTTTTATTTTTGTTATTTTCTAGATTTGAGAACCAATTACTTATATCCATATCATATAAAGAGATTTCATTAAAAGCCTTGGCAGCTAATTTAAACCTTGTTTTTCTTGAAATATAGTTTTTATTTTTTTTCATTTCATATATGACCTTTTCATAATCATTAGGATCAGTTAATACTGTTACAAATTCAAAATTTTTTGCTGAAGCTCTGATTAAGGTTGGGCCGCCTATATCAATATTTTCTATACATTCTTTAAAAGGTTTTTTAGATGTGACAGCTTTTTTAAACGGATATAAATTAACTAATACTAAATCTATTAAATTAATACTATTTTTCTTTAATTCCTTTAAATGTTTAGGGAGGTTTCTCTTAGCTAAAATACCCCCGTGAATTTTTGGATGGAGAGTTTTTACTCTCCCATCTAAGATTTCTGGCGATTTAGTATATTTCGATATTTCATTCACTTTTATATCATTTTCTTTTAAAAATTTGTAAGTGCCACCAGAAGAATATATTTCTATATTTTGATTTATTAAAAATTGGGATATTTCTAATATATTTGTTTTATCGAAAACTGAAATTAATACTTTTTTTATTTTAATTTTATTAGACAACTCTTTTGTTTTGCAAATTTTCTATTTTTGTTTTTTTGTATTCTGGCACTATGGTTGATATTATTCTGTAACACTCATCTAAATTTCCATTTTTTGCTGAATTTATTAAGTTAGTTAAAGATTCAGAAAGTTTTTCGTGGGATTCTATTTTTGGTTTAACTATAAATATAGATTTGTTTTTTGTTTTTATAAATTTTTCATTTTTATAATGTAATTCTTCTTGAATTTTTTCTCCTGGTCTAAGACCTGTAAATTTAATTTTTATATCTTTATTAGGTCTTAAACCTGCAAGTCTAATTAATTGCTCAGCTATTTCAGTAATTGCAATGGGTTGCCCCATTTCTAGAACAAATATTTCACCCTTTTTTGTTTTGTTTTCTAATGTTGCAGATTGAATAACTAGTTCAACAGCTTCACGTACAGTCATAAAATATCTTTTCATTTTTGGATGAGTAACAGTAAGAGGACCTCCTTTTTCTAATTGTTTTTGAAATAAAGGAACTACCGATCCTGTTGATCCTAATACATTACCAAATCTTACAATTTTGAAATTAGTTTTAGATAAAGCTGTTAAACTTTGACAATATTTTTCACTAATTCTTTTCGTTGCACCCATAACACTAAAAGGATTTACAGCTTTATCTGTTGAAATTAAAACCATTTCAGAAACTTTATGTTTTTTACAACTTTCAGCTATATTAATAGTGCCATAAATATTTGTTAATATGCCTTCTAAAGGATTATTTTCTACAATTGGGACATGTTTTAATGCAGCTGCATGAAAAACTATATCAGGTTTGTTCTCACCAAAAATATTATCAATTCGTTTATTATTTTTTATATCAGCTAATAAGGATTTGATTTTTATATTTTTATGATTTTCTTCTATCTCTTTTTCTATTTTATATAAAAGATACTCAGAGTTATCTAAAAGGATAATTTCTTGCGGATTGTAATTTATAATTTGACGAACTAGTTCTGACCCAATTGTTCCTCCTGCTCCCGAAACAAAAACTTTTTTATTATAAATAAATTTTTTCATAGCATTTCTATCTAATAAAGCTTGGGGCCTTGATAATAAATCAAAAACATTTATTGGTTTAACCTTTAGTTTTTCATTATTAATATCACTTTCTAAATCAGTAATTTTAGGCAATCTTGCAAGAGATATTCCTGTTTTATCGGTAAAAGTTAAAAGATCTCTAATGATATTTCCTTCTAGATCATTATTGGCAATTATAATTTTTTGAGGTCTGTTTTTTTTATTTTCTCTTTCTAACTTTTCAATAATTTTTGATATTTCTGATATAGATCCAAGTATTTCAATATTTCTAATAAATCTTCCAACTTTATTTTTATTAATATCTAAAATTCCAATAATTTTATGTGTTGGGTTGTTATTCCTTCCCATTTCTCTAATAAATAATTCTGCTCTATCAGTCGCACCTATTAAAAGTACTGGTATAGAATTTTCATTATCAGCAATAGTTTTTAAAAAAAACTTTTTATCTTTATATAATCTATAAATTGCCCTTGAACCTGAAAGCGATATTATTAAAACGAACCAATTGATAAATAAAACAGACCTAGGAAAACTTTCTAATCTAGTGATTGCAAACATTAAAATTAAAAAAGCTGCAATCGTCATACTAGTTGCTTTTATTATATTAATTAGATCATTTATTGAAGCATATCGCCATATGCCCTTATATAATCCTGTCAATCTATATACAACTGCTCCTATTATCGTTATTAATATTGTTCCATTTATTATTAAAGAATTTGGTATAGAATTAAATTCGGATCCTAATCTAAGGAAAATCGACAAGTTAAAGCATATAGCTGTAAATAAAATATCGTGTAAATATACAAGATTGGTCTTATTTCTAAAAAAAGAAATCATGTAATATATATTAGGTACTCTTTTTATATTTTGAAGAGAAATAAATAATTAATCCTAAACTTTCAAGAAAAGATAAAAAAACAATCAAATATGGATTATCAAGAATATAACAGGTTAAGATTATTGAAATTTGTAATGCTATAATTAATTTAACAACTTTTCCATGACTCATTCCAGATTGAACAACTTTTTGATAAAAATGTTCTTTATGCGCTTCCCAAATTTTTTTTCTTTGAAACAATCGTTTAATTAAAGTTAAAGACGTATCTAGAGTATAATACATTGGTAAACTCAAGGCCCAGTGCCATGTCTCTTTATCTAAATATAACCAATATAATGATAATATACATATAAATCCTAAAACTATGCTTCCTACATCCCCTAAAAAAATTTTTGCTGGATTCCAATTCCAAAATAAAAAAGCAACACAAGAACTTATAGTTAAGATTTCAAAAACTGGAAGATACTCAGATTTATTTTTTAAATATGCTAATATTATTCCTAAGAGTATTGTAATACACATGGAAGAACTTATTCCATCTATTCCATCCATAAAATTAAAAATATTAATAAACCATATGCATAAAAAAATTATCGAAATAATATGGTATGTATCCTGCTGTTGATAAAAACCAGAAAAATATAAATAAATAAAATAAAAAGATATAAAAAATAATTGAAAAAATAATCTTCCGAAGATATTTATATTTTTTAAATCATCAATCCAAGATAATATAGCCAAACCCAAAATAGTTGTTATTGCTGGTATTTTATCATATGGATTAAGAAATAAAATTATTCCAATAATTGTTAATACAATAACCCAACCCCCTCCTTTAGGAGTTGGTTTAGCGTGACTGCTACGTTTTATTGGTATATCGAATATTTTTTTATCTTCTAAATATTTTCTTAAATACTTTGTTCCAAAAAAAGTAAATAAAAAACTAAATGTTGTTGCGAAAATTATTTTTTCCATATTAATATTTTTTTAAAGACCATCTAATAACTGTTATTAATTCAATAGTTTTTCCAGATATATGAATATGCTCGTTTATTTTTGGTTGTTTATTAAAATCAGTATATTTATTAGATATTATATTAATTCTTTCTTGTGACGATATAAATTTCCAACCGTCTCCATTGGGTAATTTTAAAATTATTGCCTTTCCATTATTTATTAAAGAAGTTTTAACTGAAGAATCTAGATAAAATCTAATATCAAAAACAATTTCACTAGGACAATATATATTTTCTTCTCCACGTATATCTGTCCCATTTTTATTTACATATAAGAGACGCTTATGAATAGAATCATATTGTTGCTTATAACCATAGTTTTCTATTTCTAAAAAATTTGAATTATATCTTTCTATACGTTTAACTTTCATAGAACTAGGCACACGCGACAAATAATTATTATTCAGAATTTTATAAGCATTTGTGTTGTTTAAAGTTAATGTTGAATGTGCTGCAGTTGTTTTATTAATTTCACCTTTGAATCCAGTTCCAGTATTTATTATGATTCTTTTTTTTTTATGACTGAGTTCAAAACCAACTGTTGAAGAATGAGCCTTATAAGTAGAGTCATAATTAATAGGAATTCCACAATCTACTATCATTACAGTGTCTTTAGCATTTATTCTTTGAAAACCAGCAAAATTCAATTCTCTTGGTATCTTGGTTGGTCTTGGTGTGTTTGAAATAATATTTTTAATATTAGATATGTTTGTATCGCTGGATTCGTTAAATAGCGCTAAACTATTATCTTTATGTAAAAAGAAATGGTTTACAACAGACATTCTTTTTATTGTTGATTGCAAATCTAAGAAAACATTTCTTCCTGAAGTATTAAGGATCGAACTAATATCTAAAAGATCTACTAAAACCTCTAAATGAATCTTTGGGTTTCTTTGAAAATGACATCCATCTTTTAGAATTTGTTTTCTTAATTCAGTTTTTAGATTAAAAATTGCTATTTGATACAAAGAATTTTTATTTGGTATGCATATACTAACATATATAAAAGTTTTAATTATAGTTATTAATTCAGAATTTCTTTTAAGATTTGAAAAATTTTTAATTAAATGATTAATTTGATCTGATATTGATTTAAAAAAAATTTTTCTAAAGTTTTCTCCAGAAGTTTTAAAAAAAAAATCGTAATTTTTTAACCAATTTGATATTCTCAAGGCCAAAATATAATCATCCCATATTTTCGATTTCCATGATTTATTATTTGAAATCCAGGTTTTTGTTAGTTGCCTTGTGTGTAATCTTATATTCTCATTACCAATAATTCTTAAATCAGTTAACCATGCAAACGAATGATAATAAAAAAAATCGGGATCTTTATAATTTTTATTATTAGGTATTTTTTTTTTTAAAAAAAACTTTCCTTTTTCTTTCTCACCTAGCCACAAATTCGGTGGCGTTACTTCTAAATTTTTTGGTATTTCTTCTAAATTTAATTTTCCATAAACAGGCGAGTGATAAGAGATATTAGAAATTAAATTTTTTATTTTTTTTATTTTTTCTAATATTTTTTCATTATAAAAATTTCTTATTTTTACAGGTTCCATATTTTATTTTGGATATTTTATTTTTTTAATATTTTTAGAATAATATTTGTTACCTTTATAAAAACAGGCAGTTACAGCAACCAAAACATTTGCCCCAGCATTTATTATATTTTTAGAATTTTTAGAATTCACTCCTCCATCTACTTCTAAATCAATTTTAATATTCTTACTTTCAATGTAATTACGAATATTTTTGATTTTTTTTAATTGGCTTTTAATAAATTTTTGACCTCCAAACCCTGGATATACACTCATTACAAGCACCAAATCAATTTTGTTTAAATATTGTAATATTGTTTTTTCAGAAATATTAGGGTTTATAGATAAACCTACTTTTTTTTTTTGTGATTTAATTAAATTAATGGTTTTATTTACACTTTTTACATTTTCAGGGTGAAAAGTTATTATATCTGCCCCTGCTTTTGCAAAAGGTTTAATAAATTCGTTAACAGGTTTTATCATTAAATGAACATCAAAAGTTTTTTTTGTGTATTTTCTTAAATCTTTTATTAGGTTTGGGCCAAAAGTTAAATTAGGCACGAAATGTCCATCCATTACATCAAAATGAATGTAATCTGCTCCAGCTTTACAAATATCCGATAATTCTTTTCCTAAACATGAAAAATCACTAGCTAACAATGAAGGGGCTATTTTGATTTTATTATTCACAGAACTATATTATATTCTATAAAAATGGAAAAAATTACAAAAAAAAAATTAAAAAAAAAAATAAATTCAAAAAAAGTAAAAAAAAAAACCAGACCCTACTAGATATGGAGATTGGGAAAAAAAAGGGAGATGTATAGATTTTTCTTAATTATTTCTTATTTAATCTTGAATTGACTAACTCATCTACAACGCTTGGTTCGGCTAAAGTTGACACATCACCTAACTGATCACTTTCATCTGCAGCTATTTTTCTTAATATTCTTCTCATTATTTTTCCAGATCTTGTTTTAGGCAAGCCAGGAGCCCACTGAATAAAATCTGGAGAGGCAATAGGGCCAATCTCTTTTCTCACACATTCAATTAGTTCTTTTTTTAAATCTTCTGTCGGGTCAGATCCTGTTATTAAAGTTACATAAGCATATATGCCCCAACCTTTTATATCATGAGGATAACCAACAACGGCAGCCTCTGCTACTTTTTCATGTCCTACTAATGCACTTTCAATTTCTGCTGTCCCTAAATTATGGCCTGAAACAATTATAATGTCATCTACTCTTCCAGTTATCCAATAATAACCATCTTTATCTCTTTTACATCCATCACCAGAAAAATATTTTCCTTCAAAGGTCGAAAAATAAGTTTCTTTAAATCTATCATGATTTTTATAAACTGTTCGCATTTGTCCTGGCCAAGAATCTAGTAAACATAAATTTCCTTCACATTCATTTTCTAAAACCTTACCTTCTTTATCTACTATGGCTGGTTTTATACCAAAAAAAGGCAAAGTTGCAGAGCCAGGTTTTAAATCAGTCACACCAGGCAATGGAGTAATTAATATTCCCCCAGTTTCTGTTTGCCACCATGTATCCATAATTGGACATTTGTTATTTCCTACATTTTTAAAATACCAAAGCCATGCTTCAGGATTAATGGGCTCACCAACAGTTCCTAAAATTCTTAAAGATTTTCTTGATGTTTTTTTTAATGGCTCCTCTCCTTCTTTCATTAAAGCTCTTATTGCTGTTGGAGCAGTATAAAAAATATTTACTTTGTGTTTATCAATTACTTGCCAGAATCTAGAACTATCAGGGTAATTAGGAACACCTTCAAACATAAGAGTTGTAGCACCATTAGCCAGTGGCCCATAAATAATATAACTATGACCGGTAATCCACCCAACATCAGCAGTACACCAATAGATGTCATTTTCTCTTATATCAAAAATATAATCATGTGTAAAAGATGCATACACAATATAACCTCCACTAGTGTGAAGAACGCCTTTTGGTTTACCAGTTGAGCCCGATGTATATAAAATAAATAAAGGATCTTCAGCATTCATTTTTTCGGGCGGCGAAATATCTGAAACATTTTTCATTAATTTTTCATACCAAAAATCTCTTGTTTCATTCCAATTTATTTTATTTCCTGTTCTTTTAACAACAATCATTTGCTTTAAACAAGGAGCTTTTTCAGCGGCTTTATCTGCATTATCTTTTAATGGAATAATTTTACCTCCCCTTATTCCTTCATCAGCTGTAATTATTATAGTTGAATCACAATCATTAATTCTATCTGCAAGAGAATCAGGGGAGAAGCCTCCAAATACGACAGAGTGAATGGCTCCTATTCTTGAACAAGCGAGCATAGCAATTGCTGCTTCTGGTATCATTGGTAAATAAATAGTTACACAATCACCTTTTTTTACACCTTGGTTTTTTAAAACATTCGAAAATTTACATACTTCTTTATAAAGTTCTTTATAAGTAATTTTTTTGGATTTTTTTGGATTATCTCCTTCCCATAAAATGGCAATCTTGTCACCTCTTGTTTGTAAATGTCTATCTAAACAATTGGAACAAACATTTAATTCTCCTTTTAAAAACCATTTGATAGAAACATTATCATTAAAGTTTACTTCTTTTACACTTGAGTAAGGTTTAATCCAATCAATTCTTTTCGCAACTTGACCCCAAAATTCCTCGTTATTTTCAATTGATTCATTATAAAATTTTTTATATTTTTCTTTATCAAGCTTAGTTCCTTTTAAAAATTGAGAAAAATTATTTGTTTTTATTAAATTGGTCATTAATTATAACCGCCGGTATTACAAATTAATTTCCAAGAATTTGAATCAACAGGCATTACAGATAGTCTTGATTGTTTTACTATAGCAAGGTTAGATAATTTTGGATTTGCTTTTATTTCAGAAAGTTGAACAGGTTTTTTTAATTTTTTTATTGTCTTTACATCAACTAAGACAAATTTTCCAGTTTCGTCAGACTCGTCAGGATAATATTCTTTAGTTACTTCTACAACTCCAATAATTTGTTTTTCTTCAACAGAATGATAAAAAAAACATTTATCTCCTTTCTTCATTTCTTTCATATAATTTCTTGCTTGAAAGTTTCTTACTCTTTTCCAAAAGCATCCTTTTTTACCTTTTTTTTCAATGGTATTCCACATATCCTTACTTGGTTCAGATTTAATTAACCAATATGCCATGGTTTTTAATATTCCTTTTTTATTTTGTTCAATGAAATTATATTAAATTGACCATTGAGGTAAAGGTTGAAAATGAAAATTATTTTTTTGAATAAATTTATATTTTTCTATAGCAGTCCATGCAATCATTGCGGCATTATCAGTACATAAAATTTTTTTTGGAATAATTAAATTAAACTTAAAACTCTTTGCTAACTTTTTAATTTTTTTTCTAATAAAATTATTTGACGCTACTCCCCCAACAACAACAAAATTATTTTTATTTGGATAGTTTTTTTTAAATATATGAAATGCATTTTTACATTTTGTTTTTAATATTTTATATACAGCATGTTGAAAACTTGCACAAATATCATATTTAAAATTTTTTTTTTTATTTTTTTCTAATTCAACAGTTCTAATTGTACTTGTTTTTAATCCTGAAAAGGAAAAATTACAGTCATTTGAATTTAAAAGTGGTTTTGATAAATTAAATAAAGGATGTCCTTTTTTTGCAAAAGTTTCTATTTGGGGCCCACCAGGAAAACCCAAATCAAGTAGCTTAGCAATTTTATCATATGATTCACCTAGTGCATCATCAAGAGTTGCACCTAAGATTTCATATTTTCCAATTTTGTGGGCAATAACAATCATTGTATGTCCTCCAGTTACTAAAAGAACAAGATAAGGAAAATCTAAATTATTTTCCAATCTTGGAGATAAGATATGACCTTCTAGATGATTTATAGGTATAAAAGGTTTATTTAAAGATAATGCCAAACCTTTTGCAGTAGTAGTTCCTATTAAAAGACCCCCATGCAAACCCGGACCACCAGTTGCTGCAATTGCATCGATATTTGAAAATTTTTTTTTAGACTTTTTTATTGCTTGTAGAACTATTTTGTCAATTAATTTTACATGTTCTCTAAAAGCTATTTCGGGCACAACTCCCCCGTAAGAACTATGTTCTTTAAATTGTGAATATAAAACATTTGATAATATTTTTTTTGTTTTGTTTTTAAATTCAACAACTGATGCTGCAGTTTCATCACAACTTGTTTCAATACCAAGAACTATCATAATAAAAAAACATTCGTTATAATTAAATTCTATTAATTTATATAAATTAAATGTCTAATACAATTACACAACTAAAAATTGGAACTAGATCAAGTAAATTAGCTTTAAAACAAACAAATTTAGTTATTAAAAAACTAAAAAAATTACCTTCCATAAGAAAAAAATTCTCTTTTAAAATTGTTAA
>CAYNCC010000028.1:0-11184 GCA_964396035.1 uncultured Alphaproteobacteria bacterium | reverse complement strand
AATTTCGTTGAAATTGTTAACATTTTAGATACACCATTATCTAATGCTCTTTGAACAACTTCTTTAAGATTACCTTTAAATTGTGGAAAATTTAAGTGACAGTGGCTATCTACAATTTTGTTACTCATTATTAATTATATTTTATGAAAAATTATCTCAGGTTTCTTTATTTTATGGTCTGTATTTAAAAAATTATCCTTTCCTATATATTCCATAGACAAATTTTTAATACTCAAACCTATTTTGTTTAAAATATTTTCAGATGTATCAGGCATGATAGGAGATAAGAAAATAGCAATCTTTGCAATTATAATAACTAAAATATTTAAAACATCCCCTGCTCTTTCTTTATTATTTTTAATTAATTGCCATGGAGCATTCTTATCAACATATTTATTAGCTTCAGAGATTAATTTCCAAATATTATCAATTACTTTGTGAAATTCTTGTTTTTCGTAATTTTTTTCAATACTTTTTAAAATCTCTAAAGGATATTGATGGAGTTTTCTATCGTCATCATTAATTCTATTAATTTTACATAATTTACCATTAAAATTTTTATTTATAATTGTTAAAACTCTTTGAACAAGATTCCCTAAATCATTAGCTAAATCATTATTTATTCTTCTCTGTAGTGACTTTTTTGAAAAATCACCGTCATTACCAAAAGGTACTTCTCTTAATAAGAAAAAACGCAATGAATCTAATCCATATTCTTTTATAATCTTATCTGGATTTATTACATTACCTAAGGATTTAGAAATTTTTTTACCTTCATTTGTCCACCATCCATGAGCAAATATTCTTTTTGGTAGTTCAATATCAGCAGCTAATAAAAAAGCCGGCCAGTATATAGCATGAAACCTTATTATATCTTTTCCAACAATGTGTAAATTAGCAGGCCAAAAATCTTTATATTTCTTATCTGGATAACCAATAGCCGATAGATAATTTATTAAAGCATCTAACCAAACATACATAACATGTTTTTTATCACCAGGAACATCGATTCCCCATGAAAATGTTGTTCGAGATATTGATAAATCATTCAGACCACTTTTTACAAAACTTATAACTTCATTTTTTCTAGATTCTGGGGCAATAAAATCAGGATTTTTTTTATAATAATCTAATAATTTATCTTGCCATTTTGATAATTTAAAAAAATAACTCTCTTCTTCTACCCATTGCACTTCATTTCCTGATGGCGCTATTTTTTTTTTAGTTTTTTCATCTGTAATAATTTCATCATCATTAAAATATGCTTCATCGCTGACTGAGTACCAACCTTTGTACTTATCTAAATAGATCTGATTATTTTTCTTAAGTATATTCCAAATGTATTGTGACGTTTTTTTATGAAAAGTATTTGTTGTTCTTATAAAAAAATCATTACTTAAATTTAATTTTTTTGTTAAATCTTTAAAACCCACACTCATTTCATCAACAAATTTCTTTGTATCCATATTTTTTTTCTTTGCAGCTTGTTCTATTTTCAAACCATGTTCATCAGTTCCAGTTAAAAACATTGTTTTGTTTTTTTTTAATCGATAAAATCTAGCAATAACATCGCATGCTATACTTGTATAAGCGTGACCAATATGAGGCGCATCATTGACATAATATATAGGCGTAGTAACGAAGAAAGTTTTTTTATTACTCACATTTGTATTCTAATTAATGTTTGAATGTTTTAATAGAGTATATTTAATAATTTTTAATGATTGATTCTCATCTAAATTAAATACTTTGAAATTATTTATATTTTTATTTATTTCAAAATATAGAGATAGATAAATATTTATTTTTTCTTCTTGGTTATTTTCCTTAGATAAATTCTTTATAAAATCACTGATTGAGAATTGTATAATTAATAAAAAAAAATTTATATCTAAATTTTTATTATATAAAAAGAAAAAATCATCTAGAGTATTCATTTTTAATTTATTGAGATTTTTAACTAGACTGTTTGATTGATTTAAAATTTCTATATATTCTTGATTATTTATTATATCTATTGCTTTTCCTAGACTACCATTAGATAAATTTAAAATAGTATTAATATTATTTTTGTTTACTTGTTTAGTTTTGGAAAACCATTGCTTTAATTTTTCTTTAGGTAAAGGATTAAAATATATTTTTTGGCATCTTGATAATAATGTTGATGGTATTTTTGACAACGAATGAGCTATTAATAAAAAAATACACTTACTTGGACAATCTTCCAATAATTTTAATAAAATATTATAAGCCTTGTTTGTTGAAATATTGTTAAGAGAATCAACAATAATAATTTTATATTCTGATTCTAAGTTAGTTGAATAAGCAACTTTTATAATTGATTGTAATAAATCAGTATTTATTTTTTTTGTTGTTTTATCTTTCTCAATAAGATTAAAATCTGGATGAGTTAATGAAGCAATGGTTTTAAAGGTAGAATCGTTTTTTGGGACAAATAAATTCTCATATTTGCTCTCTTTTTTTTTCATTAAAAGAAAACGTGAAAGTCTAAAAGCAAAAGTTGCCTTACCTAAACCTTTAATGCCATAAAATAAATATGCATTAGATAAATTCTTATTATTTATCTGTCTAATAAATAAATTTTCTATTCTTTTATAGCCATAGAATTCATCATTAAACCTTGGATGATCAATTAATAAGCCTTCATTGTCTTTCTTCATAAATTATAAATTTTTAATTTTAAAATGTTTTTTAATAACTTCTATAATTTTTTTATTTATCTCTATTTTATCTCCTGCTGCGTTTATAATTTTACATCTTTTTTTATTTTTTTTTGCAATATCAAGAAAACCTTTTCTAATTTTTTTGTGAAAATTAATATTCATTTTCTCATATTTTTTATTCCCAAATTTTCTTTTTTTTGTTCTTTTTAAAGAAATTCTTGGATCAACATCAAGTATTATAGTTAAATCAGCGTGTAACTTATTGAAAATAGATTCTTGAAGTGTTTCTAAAACATCTAGTTTTAATCCATTACCAAAGCCTTGATAAGCTATAGTCGAATCTCTAAACCTATCGCAAATAATCCATATGCCTTTATTTAAATTAGGTAATATTTTTTTTTCTAAGTGATCGCTTCTTGCACTTATATGCAATAAAGCTTCAGTTATGGGAGACCAATCTTTTTTTTTTGAATTTAATATAAGATTTCTTATTTTTTCTGCTCCTTTTTTGCCACCAGGTTCTCATGTTGTTATTTTTTTAATCTTTTTTTTTTTAAGTAAGCTGATAATAAATTTAATTGCGTTGATTTACCTGTTCCCTCTCCTCCTTCTATTGTAATAAATTTACCTTTATTCATTATTTTTCAGGTGAACCAACTCCGAAAAGAAGATAGTTAATAATTGAAAAACTCCTTAAAAATTTATTAATGGTTTTAACATCGTTGCCTGCAACTAATGGATATGATATTTCATT
Organism: uncultured Alphaproteobacteria bacterium; assembly: GCA_964396035.1. Lineage (GTDB taxonomy): Bacteria > Pseudomonadota > Alphaproteobacteria > CAYNCC01. The sequence goes on along the minus strand of CAYNCC010000028.1, from coordinate 7,746 downwards.
ATCTCCAGTACTAATTACTAACTCGCCTAATTTATCCCCTTTTTTTATTGGCGCTGGTATCGGTGATTTATATTTAGCCTTTACTTGCAATTTATTAATATCTCTTTTAGGAATAGTTACTTTTATATCTTTATCAGCAGCTAGGGACACATAAGATGTATTGCCTAACCATACCTTTGTTTCTACAATTGTTTGCTCCGCTGTATATAAATTTAATTTCTTAAAGTCTCTGAACGCCCATTCAACTAATTTTTTTGTTTCTTTTATTCTTTCTTGATCACTATTAAGTCCATTAACAACTGAAATAATTCTTCTATCTTTTCTTTGGGCAGAAGCTATTAAACCAAAACCAGTTTGATTTGTTCTTCCGGTTTTTAAACCATCATAATTATCATCAATTAGTTTATTTCTATTATATTGTTTAATATCATTATAAGTAAATTCCTTCATTGAGAACAAACTATAATATTCTGGAAAATTAATTATTAAAATTTTTGCAATTTGAACTATATCCCTTGCTGACATATAATGATCTTTATTTGGCCATCCAGTAACATTTGTAAAATTACTATTGCTTAATCCAAATTCATCTCTTCTTTCATTCATTTCCTCAACCATATTTTCTTCTGATCCTGATAAACCTTCGGCTAAAACAATACTAGCATCATTCCCTGATTGTACTATTATTCCTTTTAACAAATCTTCTACAGTGACTTTGTCGCCAATATTTACAAACATTTTTGATCCTCCAAATTTCCAAGCTTTTTTACTTACTACAAATTCATCTTGAAGACTAATCGAACCATTTTGAAGTCTTTCAAATGCTAAATATACTATCAATAATTTAGACATGGAGGCTGGGCCATATGGGACATCACTTTTTTTTTCAAATAAAACAGTATTAGTTGTTATATCTTCTACGTGTGCTGATATTGACTTAGTTTCTATAGAATTTGCATTTGATAAAGCGAAAATGCATGAAAAAAAGGCTAATAAAATTTTTTTAATAATTATATTCATATTTCTTTTTTTCAATTATGATCTTAGCATTTTTATAACCATTTTTTTGTATTATAGCTAATATTTTTTCTGCTTCCTCTATACTTTTTATTGGGATAGTCTTAAGTCTATAAAATTTCTGATTATCTATAATATCTAAGCTTAAAAGTATTTTGTTATATATTCTTTTAAATTTGGATTTTAAGTCTGCTGCTTTATTAAAACTTGTAAAAGTTGCTATTTCTATTCTCATATAATATTTGTTAATTTTATTTTTTTTAAAATTTAAATCATTCTTATTTTTTACTTTTATTTTTTTTTGTTTTTTTTTGTTTTTTCCAACGACATTTGTATCAATTTCTTTCATCAAATTTTCACTCGTTACATCGGGTTTTTTTAAATTATCTACTTTTTCTAAATTGGCATCAGGTTTATTTTTATCATATTTTAGTTCATTTTTTTCATTTCTACTTAAAATAGGTAGAATTTTTACTTCTACTAAACCTTTATTATCTATTTTTAAAATTTCAGCTGCTTTTTTTGATAATTGTATAATACTAAGGTTATTAAATGGTCCTCTATCATTTATTCTAACATTAATAGAAAATCCATTCTCTAAATTTGTAACTCTAACATAACTAGGCAAAGGAAGAGTTTTGTGGGCAGCGCTAACTTTATTATTAAGATAATATTCTCCATTTTTTGTTCTTTTTTTATTCTTTTTATATTTGTAAATAGTTGCAATGCCAATTTCATTATATCTATAATCAGCTTTAGGATAATACCAAACATCTTTTATCTTATATGGTTTGCCTAATTTATAAGAAATAGCATTCTTTTCTTCACTAAAAGAAACCGATTGATAACTTAAAAAAAAAAATATAAAAAATAATGAAATATTAAATAAATATTTTTTAATTAATATAGATAGCATCTGATAACTTTCCAACGGCGATAGCAAAATAATTTGAGGTATTCCAGCGTAAAATTCTTTTAAAATTTTTATAGACTATAAAATACCTATAATTATCTTTAATTTGAATCATCAATAAAGATGCTTGTAAATTCTTTTTAGGCAAATCAGAACCATCTAACCTTTTTACACCAAGTTCATGCCATGTAAGCAATGATTTTTCATTTTTTAATGTTAATAAATTTGGATCAATATTAAATTCATCTGAAACTGAGACTTCTCTTCCCCATGTTTCGTTATCATTCCATTTATGATTAGCTAAATAATTTGCTGCAGAGGCTAGAGCATCCTCTTTTGAAGTCCATATATCTTTTTTTCCATCATTATTATAATCTTGGGCATAACTTAAAAAACTTGAAGGCATAAATTGTGTCTGTCCCATTGCCCCTGCCCATGAACCCATCATATTCTTACTATCTATATGCCCATCATCAATAATTTTTAGTGCATTCAATAATTCTTTTGTAAAATATTTGCTTCTTCTTCCATCATATGAGAGTGTAACTAATGAAGCTATAACTGGGAAACCTCCAGAAATTCTTCCATAATCTGTTTCAATTCCCCACAAAGCAACAATAAATCTCGGTTGGACATTATATTTATTTGATATTTTTTCTAACAATTCCCAATTTTCTCTTATTTTACTTATACCTTTTTCTATTCTTTTTTTTGAAACAACCCTATTTAAATACTGGTTTAATGTTAGTGTAAATTCTGGTTGTTTTCTATCAAGTTCGATTACTCTTGGAATTAAATTTATATTTGATAATGAATTATCAATAGTTTCTTGAGATATTCCATGTTGTTTTGCTTTAAGTTTAAACTCATTAAGCCATGAATTGAAACTTTCATCATTATTAGCTAAAGAAGATTGACTAATAAAAAAAATTGCAAAATAAATAAAAAATAATATGTATTTCATTTTAGTTACTTATTTAATTTAATATTAGTATAATTTCCGATTTGTTTTATTCTATACTTTAATTATACGGATGGGTGCCTGAGTGGTTGAAAGGACCGGTCTTGAAAACCGGCAAGGGTTTATTCCCTTCGTGGGTTCGAATCCCACCCCATCCGCCATATAAAAAAATGAATTTAATAAATAAACAAATACATCCTTTAATAATTTCTAATTATTCAAAAAAAAGTTCAATTATTTATGATAATCCTGGTAATAAGAACTTTCTTTACGGGAAATTAACAATAGATTTTTTAAAAAAAATTAAAATTGAAAAGAAAAATTCCACTCTTGTTGATATAGGATGTGGGACAGGAATTGTTTTTGATATTTTGTATAAAAAATTAAAAAAAAAAAATATTAGTTGTTTTGGAATAGACCCAGCTATAGGTATGTTGAAATTAGCAAAAAAGAAATTTAAAAATGATAAAAATATTTATTTTCTAAAAGGAAGTTTTGGAAAAATTCCATTAAAATCAAATTCTGTAGACAAAATTATATCAACACTAGCATTGCACTGGGTACCATCAATAAATATGGCGATAAAAGAATTAAAAAGAGTATTAAAACCTGATGGAAGTATTGAAATATTTATGATTGAAAAAAATGATGGAAAAAAATTTAAAATACCAATTTTTAAAGCTATAAAAAAACATCTTTCATTAAAACAAATTTTCAAAGTAGCTCAATTAACACAAAGGTTGTCAATAAATCAAATATATAGAATATTTGGAAAATATTTTGACTTAAAAAATGAATACAAATTATCTATTAAAAATACTAAAAAAATCATATATGGAACTTATGAGCAGCATATGAAATGGTGGAGAATTAGATCGGGACAAATTATTGCTAAAGTAACAAATAAAAATAGTTTTAATAAAGATCTTAAGAATGAGTTGGAAAAAATAAAAAAAACTAAAGGAATACCTTTTGATCTAAGTGTTTTATATATAAAATTAAAAAATAAATCTACTTAACTGAATCAAGAGAATAGCCTGACGATCTAACAGTTCTTATCAAGTCTTTTTTTTGTGATGCGTTAATGTTTTTTCTTAATCTTCTTATATGAACATCAACAGTTCTTGGTTCTACATTAACATTGCCCCAAATTTTATCTAATAGTTGATCTCTTGAGAATACTCTTCCAGGATTTTCTAAAAATAACTTCAATAATTCATATTCTTTTGGTCCTAAACGAACATATTGCCCTTCTCTTTTAACTCTATGAGTTTTTAAATTCATAACTATGGTATTCTTAAACGTAAGGGTTTCATTCATTCCAGAAGGATCAGATCTACGTAGAAGGGCTTTTATACGTGCAAGAAGTTCTATTTGAGAAAAAGGTTTTGTAATGTAATCATCACCACCAAATTCTAAACCTTTTAATTTATCTTCCTCTTCGCCTTTTGCTGTTAGAAAAATCAATGGTAATTTACATAAAGATTTTACAGATCTTATTTGTCTACAAACTTCTATACCTGATATGCCAGGTAACATCCAATCAAGTAATACTAAATCTGGTTTAAATGTTTTAGCTATATCTATAACTTCATCGCCATCATATACATTAAAAGTTTCAAAATTGTTCTTGTTTAAAAAATTTTTTAAAATTAGAGCTAATTTTTGTTCGTCCTCTACTATCAAAATTTTTTTTTTCATTTTATTTTTTGGTGTTTATTTTTTTAGATTTTGAATAAATCTCAGAAATATTTGTTTTATATTTTTTACCTTTTTTATATGCCTGTATTTCAGCAGCTGACAATCTATTCTCTAAATGATTACCTGTGACATAATAATAAATCATTTCAGCAATATTTTGTGTATGATCGCCTATTCTTTCTAAGTTTTTTGCAACTGATAAAATTTGACTGCAACTAGCTATATTTCTAGGATCTTCAAGCATATATGTTAATGTTTCTCTAAATAAAATATCATATTGTTTATTTATCTCTGCATCTTTTAACCAAAGTTTTTTTGCTTTAGCAGAATCTTCTTGGTTAAAAGCGTTAACAACTTTTGTAAAGTTTGCGGATATAAGATCAAATAAATTATCAAACGATAATACTGTTTGATTCTGTGGTAATTTAGAAAGCCATCTTGATGCTTTTGCTATATTTTTTGTTTGGTCTCCAATTCTTTCTAAATCAGAAGAAATTTTAATTGAAGAAATAACGTATCTTAAATCATTTGCAAAGGGTTGGCGTAATGCAAAAAGTTTTACCAATGAATCTATTAATTCTTGATAAGATTTATCTATTTGTTTATCTCTTTCTACAATTTTTTCTGCCAATATTGCATCTCTATTTAATAATGATTCATGAGTTAATGATAGTTGAGTTTCAACAATACCAGCAATCTTATTTATTTTATCTTTAATTGAAATTAAGTCTTTATCAAAAGCTGTAACAATATGATTTTCCATTGTTTTATAATATAATAAATATTTTATCCATATCTACCTGTTATATAACCTAAGGTTTGTTTTTCCTTAGGTCTTGTAAAAATTGTTTCAGTATCTGAAAATTCAATAAGCTTTCCGAGATGAAAAAAGGCCGTTTTTTCTGAGACTCTTGCTGCTTGTTGCATATTATGAGTAACAATAATAATAGTTCTTTTTTTCTTTAATTCATCAATTAATTCTTCTATAACAGCTGTTGCTACAGGATCGAGCGAAGAACAAGGCTCGTCCATTAAAATAACAGAAGGATTAACTGCAATGGCACGAGCTATACATAATCTTTGCTGTTGACCACCCGATAAACTTGTTCCAGATTCATGCAATCTCTCTTTAACCTCATCAAAAAGTCCTGCTTCTTTTAAACTTTTTTCAACTAATTCCTTTTCTTCTGTTTTATTATTTACTAAACCATGAAGTTTGGGAGCATATACTATATTGTCATAAATACTTTTAGGAAAAGGATTTGGTTTTTGAAAAACCATACCAATGCTAGATCTTAATTTGACAATATCTATAGTTGAATTATAAATATTTGTTTTATCAAGAAACACGCTTCCTTCAACTTTACAATTTTCAATAACATCATTCATTCTATTTAAACATCTTATAAAAGTAGATTTACCACATCCAGATGGCCCGATTAGAGATGTAACTTCGTTTTGATTTATATTCATAGATATATTGTCTACTGCTTTTTTTTCACCATAATAAACAGATACATTTTGAACAACTAGTTTAACATTTTTACTTGTGCTTTTTTTAAGTTTGTTAAATTTTGAAATTGAAACTATTTGATTGTCTATCATAAGATCACCATCTCTTCTCAAATTTATGTCTAATATATATTGCCGCAGCATTCATTACAATTAAAAATGAAAGTAAGATCATAATAGCTGCAGAAGTTCGTTCAACAAAAGCTCTTTCAGGATGATCAGCCCACATAAAAATTTGTGCTGGCAATGCAGTAGCTGGGTCTGTTATTAATTTTGGCATGTCAGGAATGAATGCAATCATACCTATCATTAATAATGGCGCTGTTTCGCCAAGTGCTCTTGCTAAAGAAATAATTACACCAGTGCAAATGCCTGGAGTAGCAAGTGGTAAAACTTGATTAAAAATAGCCTGCATTTTAGATGCCCCTAATGCCATTGCACCATCTCTAATTGTATCAGGAACAGCCAATAATGAAGCTCTTGTTACAATTACTATTGTAGGAAGAGACATTAGTGATAAAACCAATCCTCCAACAATTGGTGAGGATCTAGGTAAATGAAAAAAATTAATAAACACGGATAACCCTAGTAATCCAAAAACAATACTAGGTACAGCAGCTAGGTTATTAATATTTATTTCAATAAAATCAGTAAATTTATTTTTTTTTGCAAATTCTTGCAAATAAATAGCTGCTGAAACTCCTAAGGGTACTGAAATTAATAGTGCTACTAATAAACAATAAAAAGATCCTATCATAGATCCTAATATTCCGGATACTTCCGGTTCTCTACTATCTGAACTTGTAAAAAAAGTTTTATTGAAAACTTTTGATATATTTCCATTTGATTTTAATTTTTCTATAGCTTCAATTTGATAATCAGTAATCTTTCTATTTTCTTCAGTAAGATTTATATCTATATTCCCCTTAAGCATTTGATCAACGTCATCTGAAGCAATCAAATTAAATGTTTTTGTTTCTCCAATAATATTAGAATTTTTTAAAACATGGTCTCTAATGATTAAAAAACTATTATAAGTAACAAGCTTAGAAATTTCTTTAGATTTAGGATCTTCTTTATTAATATTTAAAGATTTAAAAAGTGACTGGGATATTACCTTTGAATAATCTGCAGAATATAGAGTTTTACTTTCTCTATTGCCAAGAGGATCAATTAGTTCTTCATTAAAATAAATATCTAGTTTAATTCTTGTTTCATAGAATGCTGAAAATCCTTTATAAGAAATGGTGATTAAAAGAAATATTAGCATAGACATTGCAAAAAATATTGCGGCAATACCATATAATTTAAATAATTTTTCTTTATTAACCCTTTTTGAGCTAATAGGTGATAGTAATTCGTTTGTTATTACATTACTCATATTTCTCCCTATATTTTTGAACAACTCTTAATGCAATTAAATTTAAAAATAAAGTTATAAAAAATAATTCTAAGCCTAAAGCAAAGGCTGCTAAAGTTTTTGGGCTATCAAATTCTTGGTCACCAACTAATAGAGTCACTATTTGAACTGTTACTGTTGTAACTGCCTCAAATGGATTTGCTGTTAATTTTGCTGCCATTCCTGCAGCCATAACAACGATCATTGTTTCACCTATTGCTCTTGATACAGCTAATAAAATAG
>CAYNCC010000027.1:0-11668 GCA_964396035.1 uncultured Alphaproteobacteria bacterium | reverse complement strand
TTATTAAATCTATGAAAATCTATTCCTAGTCCAATCAAATTTGATTTATTTTTTGTATAAAATAATTTTTCAGCTAATTTTAAATCATTTTTTTCTGTTATTTTAATATTTTCATAGCTTCCATTTATATATTTTATAATTTCACTTTTAGAATCAAACAAAGAAGAATCATCAGTAAGATTTTTTACGTTCGCTTCCTTATGCTTTTGAAACAATATTTTAAAATTAAATCCTTGAGGAGTCTGTAATGTAAATATTTTGTCTCTGTTTATTGACGAAACTTTATTTGTTTCAATCTTTTTAATAGTGTCTTGTATTTTCATTCTTGGTATAACTGCTTTATATTTTTTTAGTTGAGCAAATAATTGAGAAATTAATTTTGAATCTACAAAAGGTCTATTCGCATCATGTATTAAAACTTTTAAAGGTCTAAATTTATTTACAAAAATTAGTCCATTAAACACTGATTTTTGTCTAGTATCACCTCCATATGTTATTGAAATTCTTTTATTTTTGGTAATTTTAATAAAATATTTTTTATGTTTTTTGTTTAAAACTAGCAAAATATGTCCAATTTCACTATTTTTAAGAAAATTATTTATTGTGTGATTAAGTAATATTTCTCCAGATATGTTTGTAAACTGTTTAGGAACCTTAGATTTAAACCTTAAGCTTTCTCCGCATGCTAGTATAATCACAACATTTTTAGTATTATTATAGTTTTTTATTGCCTTTTTTTTAATCATTAGTTAAAAATGCCTATATATTAAACATATTTATTTATGTACAATTTAATGAAAAATAAAAATATCGATACTGATATAATCCTAAATTCATTACAAAACCCAATAATTGTAATAAATTCTCTTAAAAAAACAATTGTCTACTGTAATAATGAAACAGAAAGCTTTTTAAATATAAGTAAAAAGCAAATAATTGGAAAAAAAATAGACGATATATTTGTAAGTGATAGCAATTTTATAAATATTATCAATAAAAGTATTTCGGATAATCGTGATTCACTGGTCCATAATATGAGAATTATTCTATATAAAAAGGCAATAGATATTTCTGTTTCTATATCAAAAACTAATGTAAATAAATTATTTTCTATTATTATCAATGATTTATCTAAGAGTAATAAACTAAGAAATCAATTTAGTTTTGAAAAATCTGTCCAATCTACCACTTCTTTAATATCAATGCTTTCTCATGAAATCAAAAATCCATTATCTGGAATTAAAGGAGCTTCTCAATTATTAAAAAAAAATGGAAGTACTGAAAAAAAGTATGTAAATTTAATAAACTTAATTGAATCGGAAACTGAAAGAGTAAAAAATCTTTTAAATAGTCTCGAAGATTTTACTGATGAAAGACCGGTAAAAAAAACACCTTTAAATCTTAATGAAGTTTTAAGATATGTAAAAAAAACAATGAAAGTTTCATTCAATGAAAGAGACATTCTTTTTCTTGAAGAATATGATCCTGCTTTGCCTTTAATATTGGGTAATAAGAATCTCTTAATACAATTATTTTCAAATATTGTCAAAAATTCTTGTGAATCTATAAACTCAGGAGGAGGTATTATAAAAATTAAAAGCAAATATGAACATGGAAACTTGCCTATAAGTGTATATATAGAAGATAATGGTAAAGGAATACCTGAACATTTAAAAGAAAATATATTTGAAGCTTTTGTTACAAATAAAACAAATGGAAAAGGCTTAGGACTGGCAATTTCTGCAAAAATAGTTAGGTCTCATCTAGGATCAATAGAATTCGATAGTTTTGATGGTAAAACTATTTTTAAAACAATGTTTAACAAAATTAATCATAATTAAAAATATGCTAGATAATAAAGAAAATAAAAATTTAATACTTATTGCTGAAGATGACAGTTCAATCAGAACAATTTTATCATCTGAACTAGAAAAAAATTATGCTCTTAAACTAACAGATAGTTGTTCACAACTATGGAAATGGGTATCCAATGGAATTGGCAATTTAATTATATTAGATGTAGTAATGCCAGACGAAAATGGTATTGAATTAATTCCTAAAATAAAAGAAATAAGACCTGACCTAAAAATTATTGTTATAAGTGCACAAAATACTCTACTAACAGCAATGCAAGCAATAGAAAAGGGAGCTTATGAATATTTACCAAAACCATTTGATTTAGAAGAATTAAATAAAATCATTGAAAGAGCACTTTCAGATGAAAATTCTGCAGAAAAAAAACAAAATAATCAAAAAAATGAACATAAATTTGAACTTCCAATAATAGGTAGCTCTCCCTTAATGCAAAAAACTTATAAATCAATTGCCAAACTAGTAAATACAAATTTAACAGTTTTAATAACCGGTGAGTCTGGTACTGGAAAAGAATTAATAGCTAAAGTTCTTCATGATTATGGTCCTAGAAAAGGCAAACCTTTTATAGCTGTAAACGTTGCAGCCATACCAAATGAACTAATTGAAAGTGAGTTATTTGGACATGAAAAAGGTTCTTTTACAGGTGCAAATTCACGAAAATCTGGAAAATTTGAGCAAGCAGATGGAGGAACTTTGTTTTTAGATGAAATTGGAGATATGCCATATAATGCTCAAACACGTTTATTAAGAGTTTTACAAGAAGGCGAGTATACGACAATAGGTGGAAACGTATCAATAAAAACTAACATAAGAATAATTACTGCAACTCATCATAATTTAAATAATTTAATTGAAAATGGTAAATTTAGAGAAGATTTATATTACAGACTTAATGTTTTACCGATTAGCATACCACCGCTAAGATTGAGACTCCAAGATATAAATGATTTAGTAATTTATTTTTTAAACAAATCTGTAAATGAGGGTTTAGATAAAAAAAATATCTCAGATGACGCAATAGAAGTATTAAAAAAATATCATTGGCCAGGAAATGTTAGAGAATTAGAAAATTTTGTAAGAAGACTTTTAGTGTTAGTCCCATCAAAAAGAATTAAAAAGACAGATGTTGAAAAAAATTTAAAAATATTAAATGCTAATAATGATATTTTTAATGAAAAGAATATAACTGACGTTAGTTTAAGTATGTCAGTTGAAAAGCATTTAAGAAAATTCTTTAAATTACATAGAGATAAACTTCCATCATCAGGTTTATATACAAGAATATTATCTGAAGTTGAAAGACCTTTAATTTCTATATGTTTAAATGCAACAAAAGGAAATCAAATAAAAGCTTCTAAATTACTTGGCTTAAATAGAAATACTTTAAGAAAAAAGATTAAGGAATTAGAAATTAAATATTTAAAAGAATAAAAAAATAATGACAAGAAAAAATTATACAAATTTTTCCAGTTCCTTTAAATTGCTTTTTTTATCATGGTTTGAAAAACCATCAATTAATAGAAAAATTACAATAACACTTATTATTTTATCGTTCATTGCTTCTATTGTAACTTTTTTAGTATTTTCAAATTCATTACCTTATGTAAAATCAAATTCATCTATTGCCATAACTGTTCTGACCATTGATGTAATTCTACTCTTATTTTTATGTTTTAAAGTTGTAAGAAGGATTATAAAAATATGGTCTGATAGAAAAAAAGGCTATGTTGGATCAAAAATCTCAACTAAGTTTGTTTTAGTTTTCAGTTTACTTGCATTAACACCAACTATTATTGTAACTATTTTTTCTTCCTTGTTTTTTAATCTAGGAATGAAAACATGGTTTAGTGATAAAATTCTAAGAGTATTTGAACAATCTAATATTGTCGCTGATGCCTATCTAGATGAACATAGAGAAAACTTAAGATCTGACATAATAGGAATTTCACAAGAAATTAATAAATCATTTGATGTTATTTTTTTAGATTTAAATAAATTAAGTGAATATATAAATTCACAAGTTTATCTGAGAGAACTAACAGAAGTATTTATTTTTAAAAATAACGGAGCATTAATAGCAAAGGCTGGTTTTACAATTAGTTCAACGCCAGATTTAATTACTGAAAATGAATTATTATCAGCAGAAAATGGAGATATTATTTTTACTAGTAAAAGAAGTGATAGATTGAGAGCTTTAATAAAACTAACATCAATAAAAGATTCATATTTATCAATTGGAAAATTTGTTGATCCAAAAATAATAAGTCAGGTAAATTCTGTAAAAGCAGCGACTAGATCTTATAATGAAGTGCTAAGTAAAAGAAAACAAATAGAAATAAATTTCTACATAGTTTTTATTTTAATTACTCTTTTAATTTTACTTATAGCTATACTAATTGCTTTGTATTTTGCCGATAATTTAATAAGTCCAATTAGTAATTTAATTCGAACATCGAATTTAATAAAAAAAGGAAACTTATCTGCTAAAGTTCCTCAAGTATCAACTAAAGATGAAATGGGATTGCTTATAAAAACTTTTAATCAAATGACAAATACACTTAAAAACCAGCAAAATGAGTTAAGAAAAAGAGAAAGAAATAGTGCATGGTCTGATATTGCAAGAAGAATAGCTCATGAAATAAAAAATCCTTTGACCCCAATTCAATTATCAGCTGAATATTTAAAAAAGAAATCTACGTCAAAAAAATATTCAGAATATGCTGAAACCATAGTTAAACAAGTATCATCAATAGAAAAAATGGTAGATGAATTTGCTAAATTTGCTAGACTTCCAAGTCCTAAGTTTAGTAAGTGTGATTTAAATAAACTTTGTAAAGATCTTGTGGTATTTCATCAAAATGCAAATCCTAATATTCATTTCTCACTTAAATCAAGAAAAATGATAATTGCAAATATTGATGAGTCTCAAATTACTATGGCTTTAAATAATATTATTAAAAACTCAATTGAATCTATTAATGAAAAATATAAAAAAATTAAAAATTTTGGTCATATCAAGATTGATATCGTTAACAAATCAAAAATTATAAATATAAAAATTAATGATAATGGTATTGGATTACCTAATTCAAATTTAAAAAATAAAATTTTAGAACCATACATAACAACAAAAGAGAAGGGCACTGGACTTGGTTTAGCAATTGTTTTAAAAATAATTCAAGAACATAATGGTAATTTTAACATTGCTAATACAAAAACTAATAATGGATCAACTTCTTTAATAGAATTACCAAAAAATATATAATATTTAAAAAAAAAAAAATGAAAAATAAGATATTAATAGTTGATGATGAACACGATATTTGCACAACTTTATCTAAAATACTAATTGAAAAGGGATATGATACATTCATAGCTAATAATTCAACACAAGCTTTAAATGAATTAAAAAAAAATAATGTTGATTTAGTTCTTCTTGATGTATGGCTTGAAAAAAGTAAGAAGAATGGTCTTGAATTATTAAAATTGATTAAAGACTATAATCCTAATACACAAGTAATCCTAATAAGCGGACATGGAAATATTGAAATGGCTGTAAATTCCATGAGAAAAGGTGCTTTTTATTTTGTTGAAAAACCATTTAAATCTGAAAAGTTGTTTTTGTTAATTGAAAGAGCTTTGGAAAATGCTTTTTTAAAGAGTGAATACGAGATTTTAAAAAATGAGGTAGAAGAAAATAATGAAATAATTGGTAATTCTAATTCCATTAAATTATTAAAAAAGAATTTAGAAAAAATTTCTAGTACAAATGCAAGAATATTTATTTCTGGTGAAATTGGCACTGGAAAACAAATATTAGCAAAAAATATTCATGAAAATTCTATACGTAGTAAAAAACCATTTATGGTTTTGAATTGTGCAATGTTAGAAAATGAGAGTTTTTTAAAAGTTTTTTTTGGTGATTATGAAAAACAGAATAAAACTATTGGTATAATAAAAAGAGCTGAAGGTGGAACAATATTTTTAAAAGAAATTTGTGATATGCCATATGAAATACAAGGTAAATTTACAAATTTCTTACAAAAAGAAACTTATTCACCAACAGGAGAAAAAGAAAAATTTAGTTCAAATATTAGATTTATATCCTCTTCTGATAAAAATCCTATTGAGGAAATTGAAAATAAAAAGCTTAGGAAAGATCTTTTTTATAGATTAAATGTTGCAACTATAGACATACCTCCATTAAGAAAAAGAAGGGAAGATATTCCAAATATCATTGATTATTACATAAAAAATAAAGTAAGTAAAAAAGGATTAAATGTGGCTAAATTAACAGAAAATGCATATTCAAATCTACAAACTTTTAAATGGCCAGGTAATATTAAGCAAGTTGAAAATTTTGTTGATTGGTTATATATTATGCATGCAAATTTGATAAGAAAAAATGTATCAATATCATCAAAGAATTTACCAAAAGAATTATTTGACCAAGCATCTGACAAAAATGAAACAGATAAATCGCAAAAATCGATAATGAACTTACCAATTAAAGAAGCAAGAAAAGCATTTGAAAGAAATTATTTAATAAATCAAGTTGATAGATTTGGAGGAAATATTTCAAAAACTGCCAACTTTATTGGTATGGAAAGATCTGCTCTTCATAGAAAAATTAAAGATGTGGGAGTAAAGAAATGAAAGTGATCATATGCGGAGCTGGAGAAGTTGGTAAAACTTTAGCAGAATATTTATCTAAAGAAAAAAATGATGTAACTGTTATAGATCAATCTTCAGAACACCTTAAAGAAATTAATGAAAATTTAGATGTAAATACATTTCTAGGTTTTGGTTCGCAGCCTAGCATACTAGAAAAGGCTGGTGCTAAAAATGCAGAAATGTTAATAGCTGTAACACAATCTGACGAAGTTAATATGATTGCTTGTGAAGTAGGAAACTCTCAATTTAATATACCATTAAAAGTAGCAAGAGTAAGAGACCAAGATTATTTAGATCCAAATTATAATAGTTTATTTTCAAAAAACCAAATATCTGTTGATTTGATTATTTCACCTGAAATTGAAGTAGCGGAAGCAATAAGAAGAAGATTAATTGCTCCTGGAGCATTTGATATTATTCCTTTTAGTGAAAAAAAAATTGTTCTATTGGGAATAAATATAGAAAAAGATTGTCCAATTGTAAACAATACTCCAGATGATATACAAAAAATGTTTACGGATTTAAAAATGAATATCATATCAATAACAAGAAATGAAAACATCATAGTGCCAAATGAAAAAGATAAGATTAAAACTGGAGATTCTGTATACGTAGTTGCTGATACTGAACATCTTCATAGAGTTATGACTGCTTTTGGACATCAAGAAACAAAAGCTAATAATGTTGTTATAGTTGGAGGTGGTAATATTGGTATATCTTTAGCAAAAAGATTAGAGGAAAGTAAATTTGGAGCAAGAACAAAATTAATTGAACTAAATAAAGAAAGAGCCGAGTCTATTAGTTCTGAGCTTGATGATACCTTAGTTATAAATGGTAATTGTTTAGATCCGGAAATTTTAAATGAGGCAAAAATATCAGAAGCTGAAACAATAATACCAGTAACAAATCAAGATGAAGTAAATATATTGACATCTTTGCTAGCAAAAAAACAAGGGTGTAAAAAAACGATTACATTAATAAATGATTCAACATATCGATCAATATTAGAACCTCTTGGCATAGATGTGGTTTTGAGTCCTAGATCTATAACAGTCTCAAGGATATTAAGTTATATTAGAAAGGGTAAAATACGACAAGTTTATTCCTTAAGAGAAGGAGAGGGAGAGGTTATAGAAGCTGATGCTATTGAGGCGTCATCTATAGTAAACAAGCCTATTAATGATCTTAAGTTTCCCAAAGGTGTAAAATTAGCTGCAATATTAAGAAATAACGAAGAAGTGATAATGCCAGAAAATAATGTGGTAATAAAAGAAGGTGATAGAATTATTTTATTTTCTCTATCTAAAATGATTAAAAAAGTAGAGAAAATGTTATCAGTAAGTTTTATTTTTTAAATGAAAAAAATTACTTTTATTAACGGTAAGTTTGTTAATCATAACAAAGCATTTATAAATGTTGAAGACAGAGGTTTGTTATTTTCTGACTCAATCTATGAATTAATAAGCGTTTTTGATAAAAAAATTGTTGATTTAGATTTGCATTTAAAAAGACTTTTTGTATCTCTAAAAAAGATAAAATTAAATCCAAATTTTTCTAAAAATAAAATAAAATCAATTTTGAAAAAACTATCTGATTTAAATATAAAAAAGAATGGATATATTTATATTCAAGTAACAAGAGGGGTTTCTGAAAGAAAACATGAATTTCCTAAAAAATACAAGCCTTCTTTAATTATTTTTACAAAAGATCTAAAAATTGATAAAAAAATGTACAAAAAAGGTGTAAAGGTTATAACATCACGTGACATAAGATGGTTAAGAAGGGATATTAAAAGCACCTCGTTATTAGCTAATGTTTTAGCAAAACAAATGGCTGTTGAAAAAAAAGCTTTTGAAACTTGGTTAATAGACTCTGGTTATATAACAGAAGGTTCGGCTTCTAACGCATGGATAATAAAAAATTCTAATACGATAATTACTCATCCAGTCAATAATAAAATATTAAATGGAGTAACAAGACAAACGTTGATTAAACTATTAAAAAAGAATAACTTCATTATAAAAGAAAAACCATTTAATCTTATTGAAGCAAAGAATGCTAAAGAGGCTTTTTTAACAAGTTCAACATTATCAATTTTGCCAGTGATTAAAATTGATAACTTCTTTATTTCAAATGGAAAACCTGGAGTAATAACTAATAAATTAATTGAATTATATGATGATTATATTAAAGGAAAAAAAAACATAAAAAAAATTTTGTCTAAGGAATTAAAAATCGCTTGAAAATAAAATTAATTAAAACACCGCCTAAAGCAATTCTTTTTGATTGGGATAATACTTTGGTTAATAATTGGGAGCCTATATTCTTTGCATATAAAGAAACATTAAAAAAGTTAGGTTTAAGAAATCAAAATAAAGATGAGACTTTAAAAAATGCAAAATATTCATTAAGAGAAACGTTCCCAAAAATATTTAAAGATGATTGGATAAAAGCAAAAAGAATTTTTTATAATAATTTTAAAAAAATACATCTAAAAAAAATTAAACCAATACGTAATGCTGAAAGATTATTAAAAACAATAAATAAAAAAAAAATTATATCCGGTGTTATAAGCAATAAAGATGGAAATTTATTACGAAAAGAAATTAAGAAACTTGGTTGGGGAAAATATTTTAAAGTTATAGTTGGTGCAAATGAAGCAAAAAAAGATAAACCTTCTAAATATCCTCTTTTACTAGCATTAAATAAAATTTCTTTAAAATCTAATAAAGATATATGGTATGTTGGAGATAATGAAATTGATGTTGAATTCGCAAAAAAAAATAATTGTTTATCAATTTTTATCGAAAATAAATTATTTAAAAAAAAAGATTTAAAAAGAAAACCAAATTTAATATTAAAAAAAATTGAAACCTTGGAATTGTATATAAAATAATTATTTAATTTTTGTGTATGAATAAAATTCCATACTTAGAAAAAATTAATAAGAATAATGCTAATAATGAAAATTGCATAATAATTAATCCACTCTTATACCCTAGAAAAAATATAAATACAAAATATCAAGAAGAAGAAATTTTAAATTTAGCCAAAAGTATAAATTTAACAATTCCTTTAAATGAAAGTTTAAAAATAAGAAAAATTTCCCCCTCCCATTTTTTTGGAAAAGGACAAATTAATAATTTAAAATTAAATTTAAAAAAATATTTATCAAATTTATTATTAATTAATTCAAAAATATCACCAATACAACAAAGAAACTTAGAATTATCACTTAATTGTAAAATTTTAGATAGAACTGGTTTAATTTTAGAAATATTTGGTGAAAGAGCTCTAACTAAACAAGGTAAATTACAAGTAGAGCTTGCAAGTCTTTCTTATCAAAAATCAAGACTTGTTAGATCTTGGACACACCTAGAAAGACAAAGAGGTGGTTTTGGATTTATGGGTGGACCTGGTGAAAGACAAATTGAAAGTGATAAAAGACAAATAAACAAACGTATAAATAAAATAAAAAAAGAAATAAAAAAAATAGATTCAAATAAAAGTATGCAAAGAAGAAATAGAAATTCAAATCCATTTGTATCTTTAGTTGGTTATACAAATGCAGGCAAATCAACAATTTTTAATTATCTAACAAAAGAAAATGTTTTTGTTAAAAATCAATTATTTGCAACGCTTGATACAACAATGAGAAAATGTTTAATATCTAATAATAAAAATATTATTTTATCTGATACAGTAGGTTTTATTAAAAATTTACCTACTGAGTTAGTTGTTTCGTTTAAAACAACATTAGATGAAATAAATTATTCAGATTATTTGTTACACATCATTGATATTTCAAATCCAGAATGGGAAAAACAAAAAGAAACAGTCGAAAATATCTTGTCAAAAATATTAGATGAGAAATATTATAAAAATAAAATTATTGAGGTGTGGAATAAATCAGACTTATTAAATAAGAATGACTTACTTTTTTACAAAAATGCATCTAAAAGAAACGAAAACATAATATTATTTTCTTCAAAATTAAAGGATGGAAAAAAAGATTTATTAAATTTAATTAGCTATAAAATAAAAAAAAACAAAAAATTTCTATTTTTTAATCTTACCAGTTCTGCTTACAGCAAAAAAATTAAAACCTTGCTGTAATGGCATTAGTTCAATTCTATTAATATTAACATGACTAGGTCTATTTATTGACCATAATATAGTTTCAGCAATGTCTTTTCCAGATAAAGGTGTCATATTTTTATAAACTTCATTAGCCTTCTTTTTATTACCAGAATATCTAATTAATGAGAATTCTGTATCTGCCATACCAGGTTCTATGTTTGTTATTTTTACTTTTGTACCTAATAAATCTGATTTTAATCCTAATGAAAATTGTTTTACAAAAGCTTTAGTTCCTCCATAAACATTTCCTCCTCCATAAGGATAGCTTCCTGCAACTGAGCCTATATTTACTATATGTCCTTTATTTCTTTTTATTAATCCAGGTAAAATAGCTCTTGTCATATAAACTAAGCCTTTACAATTAGTATCAATCATGGTTTCCCATTTTTTAACATCTACTTTATGAGCTGGTTCTAAACCCCATGCTAATCCTGCATTATTAATTAAAACTGATACTTTATTAAAATCTTTAGGAAGATTTAAAATTGTTTGAAAAACATCATCTTTATTCCTAACATCTAGTTGGATAGGGAGATTGTTTTTTACACCTAATTTTTTTGCTAATTTTACTAATCTTACTTTTCTTCTACCAATTAATATAGTTTTATATCCTTTTTTTGAAAAAAGTTCTGCACATGCCATGCCAAATCCCGATGTTGCGCCTGTAATTAAAACAATCATTTATTGTTTACCTCAAAATCTATAATATTATCATTTATCAATTTCAATTGTTATTTATGTAGTCTCATATATCTTTATATAAATGTCGTATAACGTATATTATGGGAAATAATAAAGAATATAAGCACAAAACACTATTTTATTGATAATACTGTATTTATTGCATAAATAAGCCATTTTACATATGGCAAGACCCATTCGATTACTTTAAAATTACTTTTGCCTATTACTCTTTCATACCACACTACTGGAATTTCAGTTATATTATATTTTTTTCTATGTGCTTTTACCAATAGTT
>CAYNCC010000026.1:0-12077 GCA_964396035.1 uncultured Alphaproteobacteria bacterium | reverse complement strand
CAAGTGGTAAAACTTGATTAAAAATAGCCTGCATTTTAGATGCGCCTAATGCCATCGCACCGTCTCTGATTGTATCAGGAACAGCTAGCAATGAGGCTCTTGTTACAATCACTATTGTAGGTAGAGACATCAAAGCTAAAACTAATCCTCCAACAAGTGGTGTTGATCTAGGTAAACCAAAAAAATTAATAAACACTGATAAGCCAAGTAATCCAAAAACAATGCTGGGTACTGCTGCTAGGTTATTAATATTTATTTCAATAAAATCAGTAAATTTATTTTTTTTTGCAAATTCTTGCAAATAAATAGCTGCTGAAACTCCTAAGGGTACTGAAATTAATAGTGCTACTAATAAACAATAAAAAGATCCTATCATAGATCCTAATATTCCGGATACTTCCGGTTCTCTACTATCTGAACTTGTAAAAAAAGTTTTATTGAAAACTTTTGATATATTTCCATTTGATTTTAATTTTTCTATAGCTTCAATTTGATAATCAGTAATCTTTCTATTTTCTTCAGTAAGATTTATATCTATATTCCCCTTAAGCATTTGATCAACGTCATCTGAAGCAATCAAATTAAATGTTTTTGTTTCTCCAATAATATTAGAATTTTTTAAAACATGGTCTCTAATGATTAAAAAACTATTATAAGTAACAAGCTTAGAAATTTCTTTAGATTTAGGATCTTCTTTATTAATATTTAAAGATTTAAAAAGTGACTGGGATATTACCTTTGAATAATCTGCAGAATATAGAGTTTTACTTTCTCTATTGCCAAGAGGATCAATTAGTTCTTCATTAAAATAAATATCTAGTTTAATTCTTGTTTCATAGAATGCTGAAAATCCTTTATAAGAAATGGTGATTAAAAGAAATATTAGCATAGACATTGCAAAAAATATTGCGGCAATACCATATAATTTAAATAATTTTTCTTTATTAACCCTTTTTGAGCTAATAGGTGATAGTAATTCGTTTGTTATTACATTACTCATATTTCTCCCTATATTTTTGAACAACTCTTAATGCAATTAAATTTAAAAATAAAGTTATAAAAAATAATTCTAAACCTAGGGCAAAGGCTGCTAAGGTTTTTGGGCTATCAAATTCTTGGTCGCCAACTAACAATGTAACTATTTGAACAGTTACTGTTGTAACAGCTTCGAAAGGATTTGCTGTTAATTTTGCTGACATTCCGGCTGCCATAACAACGATCATTGTTTCGCCTATTGCTCGTGAAACAGCTAATAGAATAGACCCGACAATTCCAGGTAAAGCAGCAGGTAAAATAACTTTGACCATTGTTTCTGATTTGGTAGTACCTAGTGCATATGACCCATCTTTAAGTCTTTGAGGAACTGCGTTAATTACATGATCAGATAAAGATGATATAAATGGTATAATCATAATGCCCATAACAAGTCCGGCAGCCAAAGCGCTTTCAGAAACAATATTTAATCCTAAAGACTCGCCTATTCTTCTCAAAAAAGGACCAATTGTTAATGCAGCAAAAAAGCCATAAACAACTGTTGGTACGCCAGCTAATATTTCGAGTAACGGTTTTACAATAGTTCTAATTTTTCTTGGCGCATAATCTGATAAATAAATAGCAGAAAAAAGACCAACTGGTACTGCTATTATCATTGCAATCAAAGTTATAAGCAAAGTTCCAGTCAAAAGTGGCACTGAACCAAATGCCCCTGAACTACCTACTTGATCTTCTCTAATTGCTATTTGTGGACTCCAATGTATACCAAAAATAAAATCAAAAAATGGTATAGTTTTAAAGAAACGTAAACTTTCAAATAATAATGATAGAACTATTCCAATCGTAGTTAAAATAGCGACTATTGAACAAATTAATAAAAAAAAATTAAAGATTCTTTCAACTTTTAATCTAGCTGCAAAATCTAAAGTAATCTTTTTTCTTATAAAACTTATAGTAACTAATCCAATTGACAAAATAATAACAAAAAGTGAATTTTGGACTAAAGAATTTAATGAACTATATTTTTCTGCAGCTAAAACTAATTTCTCATCATAACTAAAGGCATCAGTTGCACCTCCAGCCATTAATCTAATTTGACTATAAACAAATTCAATATTCGCTTTTGACATATCTTCAATGCCAGGCACTAAACTTAAACAAATAGATTTTATTAATAAATTTCCTGAAAAATTAAATGTAAAATAAATAAATAATGCAGGTAATAAACACCAAAAAAAAATATAATAACCATGATAATTAGGCTTAGAATTTAAATCAGAAATATTCTTATTTTCAATTAACTGTATAGATCTTTTCTTTCCTAGATAAAAACCATAAAAAGAGCAAAGTAATATTGCGAAAATAATATACATAGGCAATGAAACTATATTATTTTTGTGTTACAGATTTATGACAAAAAGGAAACTATTAAATAAAAAATTCTCTGCTTGTTCATATTTTATTAATAATCCTAGTCTTTAGGTAGAAGTAAATCATGTTGATATGTAAGGAAATATTATTTCAAAAGTCGACCCTTTATTTCTAATACTACTAATATTAAATTTAGCATTATGTTTTGCAGCAATATGTTTTGCAATCGAAAGTCCTAATCCTGTTCCCTCTATCTTTTTTGTTTCTTCTAATCTATAAAATCTTTCTGTTATTCTTTGTAAAAACTGTTTAGGAATACCTTTACTTTCATCTATGATTTTAACAGATAACATATCTCTTTTTTTTGCTAAATTTATATTAATATTTAATTTGGATTTATACTTTCCATATTTGATGGAGTTATCTATTAAATTATCAAATAATTGTTCTAACTGATTTTCATTTCCTTTAATAAAAAGATTTTTTTTGTTTTGACTCAATTTAATTTTAATTCTTCTTTTTTTTGCTTTGTTTGAAAATTTATTTACAGAGTTATTGATTATTTTATTTAAAGAAACAGATTTTCTTGGTTTTATATGTTCTTCCATCTCAATTTTGGCTAATTTTAAAAGATCATTTACTAAATCTTTCATTTTATTTGTCTCATTAATAAGCGTTGTTAAGAATTTATTTTTATCTTTTACAGGTAAACGTTTTTGATACATAAAGGTTTCTGCGATACCAAGTATTACAGCTAAAGGTGTTTTTAGTTCATGACTTAAATTGCCAATAAATTCAGATTTAAATTTTTCTAATTTTACAGTTTGAGTATTATCGATAATTGAAATTATATATCCTTTATTTAAAGGATAATTAATTATTGGCATTTTATAAATATTAATTGACTGACACTCAACTTGAAAATATTTTACGATTGATCCTGGTTTCATAAAATTAAAACTTACTTTTAATTTTTTCTTCTTCATAATTTTTTTTAGATTGTCAGAGAATTCTGGCACTCTTATTTGATTTGTAATTTTTTCATTTAAATGTAAAAAAAAATGATTTTTTGCTAGATTATTGAAAGCTTTAACGTAGCCATTTTTATCAATGATAATTAAAGGGATTAACACCTTTTCAATAATATTATCTTTATAAAAAATAAATTCATTAGAGTGCTTTAAATATGATTGTGACAAAATTTCTTTTTTAATACTTTCACCTTTAGGTTTTCTTTTAAAAATTTTTTTTATTATATCCATATATATATTTTAAAGTAAATTCAATAAATTCAATAAATTCAAATACATAATCATTATTACTAATAATTTAGTTTATTTAAAATTAATTAACATAAATAATTATTCATTAAAATCAATAACTTATCAATTATTATTAAGTTTCTTATTAAATAAAATAATACTTTTCATAGTTTTGTTTAAAATTAAATTTGGTGGTTTCTGTTTATTAGTAACATATAAAAAAAGATTGTGGTCATCATAATTCAAAATAAGGCGTAATTCATTAAGTTGTTTATCAGATAAATTCATTATATTCTCTTTTGCATACCCTCCTAATATAAGATCCAACTCTCTTTTTCCTCTGTGGGTGCATTTATAGAGTAAACTTTTCCTTAAATGTATTTTCTTTTTTTCATCCATTTATAACAATATTAATTTAAAATATAATATGTATATATAGGATTTTTCAAATGTTAGACAAAGCTTCAATAAAAAATTTATATGAAAGTTCGCAAAATTTAAAAGGCATAGGGCCTAAAACATCGAAATTATTCGAAAAAACATGTGGAAAAAGATTAATAGATTTAATATTAACAGTCCCAAAGAAATATAAAAAAAAAGAGTACATAGAAGAAATCTCTGAAATACATATAAAAAAAGAAATTGTCATAAAAGCATATGTCATAAAACATTTACCTCAATTTAATACAAAAATGCCATATAGAATTCTTTGTAAATGTAATAATCAAGAAATAGAATTAGTTTTCTTTAGAGGTTACAAAAAATACTTAAATCAAATTTTACCAACTGGACAAACAAGAATAATATCAGGGAAGCTAGAAAAATTTAGTAAAAAATATCAAATAATTCATCCAGAATCAATTTCTTTAATAGAGGACCTACCATACCTTCACGGTTTAGTTGCAGTTTATTCCTTAACAAGAGGTTTGAATATAACTCTTTATAGAAAAACAATAAAACAAGTTCTACAAAACTTACCGGTGATACCTGAATGGATAGAAAAAGGAATTTTAGAAAATAATAAATGGAAGTCATGGAAAGAATCAATATTATCAATTCATAGGCCAAAAAATTTAAATAAAAAAGGAATTATCATTTCTAGAGAAAGATTGGCATTTGATGAAGCACTAGCTCATCAAATAAGATTATTAGTATTAAAAGAAAAAATTAAAGAAAAAGAAAGCAACAAAATAAAAATAAATCTTATTAGTAAACAAAGAATTATTGAAAAATTAAAATTTTCATTAACAGACTCTCAAAAAAAAGTTCTAAGTGAGATTGAAAAAGATTTAGAAAAGAAACATCCAATGCAAAGATTACTTCAAGGAGATGTGGGTTCTGGAAAAACTATTGTGGCTTTGATATCTATCATAAGTGTTGCAAAAAAAAATTATCAAACAGCATTAATGGCACCGACAGAAATACTAGCATTGCAACATTTTAATTATTTTAAAAATTTAATAGAGGATAAAAATATTAAAATTGTTTTATTAACTTCAAAAATAAAAGAAAAAGATAAAATTTTGAATCAAATAAAAAATGGTGAGGCGCATATAATTATCGGAACACACGCAATTTTTCAAAGTAAAATTCAATATAAAAATTTAGCCTATGTAATTATTGATGAACAACATAGATTTGGAGTAAATCAAAAGTTTGAACTAGTGTCTAAAGGTAAAAATCCACATATATTAACAATGACTGCCACCCCTATACCTAGAACATTGGCATTGACAATGTATGGAAATATGAGTATTTCAAAAATTACTGAGTCTCCTAAAAATAGAAAAAAAATAGAAACAATAAGTATGTCAAAAAAAGAAATACCTAAAATAATATCTGGACTAAAAGATATAGTAAAAAATAATTATAACGCTTTTTGGATTTGTCCATTAATAGAAGAATCAGAAAAATTAAATCTTATTGCAGCTGAAAAAAGATTTAAACTTTTACAAAAAATTTTTGGAAATAAAATAGGATTAATACATGGAAAAATGGATATCGAAAAAAAGAAAGTAATTATTGAAGATTTTAAAAAAAAAAAAATACAAATACTAGTTTCTACTACAATAATTGAGGTAGGTATAGATGTGCCATCTGCTAAATTAATTATTATTGAAGAGTCGGATAGATTTGGGTTGTCCCAATTACATCAATTAAGAGGAAGAGTTGGAAGATCAGATATACAATCAACATGTATCCTAGTATATAACGAAAATTTAACTGATATTGGAAAAGAAAGAATAAAAGTTATAAAAAAATATAATAATGGTTTCTTTATAGCTGAAGAAGATCTAAAAATAAGAGGATTTGGAGAAATTTTAGGAACAAGGCAAACAGGTTTTCAATTATTTAAAATTTTAGATCCCTTTTATGATTCAAAAATATTTGAACTTGCTTCTAAAGAAGCAGAAAAAATAATAAAAAAAAGAAATAAATTTTCTAAGGAAAAAAAATATATTATAAATAACTATTTAAAAATCTATAATAATCATTCATCACTTAAATATATATCTATAACCTAAAAAATTTTTATTTTTTCTTTAACGAATTAAACTTTTTTTGTTTTTCAGATGGTGTCAACATGCCTGCAGAAATTATCATCTTAATTCCTTCTTCAACAGTCATATTTAATCTAACTACATCCTTTGCAGGTAAAAATAATAAAAAACCTGAAGTTGGATTTGGCGTTGTAGGTAAAAAAATATTTAATAATGAATTTTTTGTAATTCTTTGCACTTCACCTTCAGTGTTTCCAGTTAAAAAACCCATAGCCCAGATATTTTTTCTTGGGTACTCAATTAAAACAACTTCTCTAAAAGAATTAGATTTTTTAGTTAAAATTGTTTCAAAGAGTTGTTTTAAACCACTGTAAATATTTCTTAAAACCGGCATTTTTGATAGAATTTTTTCAGCCAAAGAAGAAAAAGCTCTTCCAAATAAACCTGTAGTTAAAAAACCAACAAATGAAAAAAAGATAAAAACTGTAATAAGTCCTACACCTGGTATTTCAAAAGGAAGATATGAACTAGGATTTAAATTATTAGGTATTAAAGGACCTATAATAGGTGTTACTTTATTATCAAAAAATTTAATAAGTATCCAAGCAACATAAAAAGTAATGAATACTGGAGCACTTATTAATATTCCTTTAAAAAAATCATTTCTAAGTCTTTTGTATATTTTTGATAAAAAATTCATTTTTACTCTTTGTTAAATAAATTAAAAAGGTATAAAGTTTTTCTTTTTTGTATATTTTATATAGCCCAAATTTACTCCAGCTCTTAATCCAATACCTGATCTTATAGGGGCTATAATTATATCTTCTTTTTTTTGGTAATTAACAGCTAAACCAGCAGCAAAATATAAATTTCCTTCAGCTTCTGGATATCTACCGAATAATTCAGAGTAATTTTCAAAATCAATATTATAAACTAATGTAAATACCTTTGCTGCATTTGCTCCAAAGTCAAAACCTATGGAAGGGCCATTCCAATATACATCTTTATTTGTCCCATCTTTAAAATAAATTTTTCCATTACCATATCTTAGCCCGCCAAAAAAAGCTGCACTAAATTCTTCTCCTTCAATATAAGCAGAGGGTAAACCAAAATCACTGAAACTTCTTTCAACAATAATTGCAACTCCTTCAGATAAATCAGCAAAATATATTTTTGCTTTATCAACAATTTCTTCTTTTTTAAATTTATTTTTGTCTTTATCTTCAGAACTAGCTTGAAATATAAAATTAAAAAAAATTAATAATATTAATAAATGTTTAAAAATTAATTTTGTCATAATCTTTTATTTTATAGGTGTTGAAGTGATTTCTATATAATTAATTTTGTTATTGGCATTAGGAAATTTAATAAAAATAGTTTTTTTATTATTTTGAAATATTAATGAATTTTTATTATTTATATTATCTGATTTATTTAAATATTTATATTTAGGCATTTCATTTATATAAAAATCAAATAAATCACTAGTGTTATTTTTGTTAACTAATACTAGCTTACCTATCCATTCATTTCCCTCGCCTACAATAACAGTTTTTTCAGAATCAATTACAGAATTCTTTGGAAAAGGTAAGTCTAAAATGCCTAAGGAATCTATGTCTTTTATTAAGTTTTGATCTTTTTTTATATCATATGCAGGATTATTTATAATTGATTTCGAACAATTAGATAAAATAATCATAGATAGTATAATTATAGTTTTTATTAAGGGTTTAATCTGTATTTCTTCCACCTCTTATTTGTTGTTAATTTATATACTATTCTATCATGGAGTCTGTTTTCTCTTCCTTGCCAAAATTCTATTAAAAAAGGAATGATAGAAAATCCAGACCAATTTTTTGGTCTTGTAACAGGTTTATTTACGAATCGTTTTTCAATAATTTTCACCTGTTTTTCAAGATATTTTCTATTAGGTAAAATATCACTCTGATTTGAAGCCCATGCGCCAATTTGACTTTTTCTTGATCTGGTAGCAAAATATTTATTAGCTTCCAAATCTTTTACTTTTTTAACTATTCCTTCAATACGAACTTGTTTACCAATTTGTGGCCACCAAAAAACTGCTGCAACAGAATTATTTTTTTTTATTTCTAAAGCTTTTCTACTTGTTAAATTCGTATAAAAAACAAAAGTTTTTTTATCTATTCCTTTTAATAAAACTATTCTATTTGAAACTTTATTTTTTTTACCGATTGTTGATAAAGACATTGCTGTAGGTTCATAAACTTTTTTTTGTATTGCTTGTTTAATCCATTTCTCAAATTGTATAAAAGGACTATTACTAGAACTTTTAATTTCTAAAGGTTGACTTAAATATTTAAATCTTATTTGTGATATTTCTAATTTTCTTTTCATAAAAAGTATATATATTCTAATTAAAATATTATTTAAATATGATAAAACAAATTTACTTTTCTATGATCTTTTTTTTTAAAAAAATTTTACTAACAAGTTATTTCTTATTATTATCTATTAATACTAATGCAGAAAATGTAACTGTTAAGTGTCATGTTGATGA
Organism: uncultured Alphaproteobacteria bacterium; assembly: GCA_964396035.1. Lineage (GTDB taxonomy): Bacteria > Pseudomonadota > Alphaproteobacteria > CAYNCC01. The sequence continues at coordinate 3,414 of CAYNCC010000026.1, read as the reverse complement.
AGATAATTCTTATAGTTTTTTAATCAATACAACTAATAAAGAAATTTTGTGGTTAGATCAAAATAACCAAAAATTAAAGATTATTGCATTTCCTGATCCAAAAAATAGTAAATCTAGGACAATAATTGCAGCAGGAAGTAACGAGAAAAAAGAAAATCATATTTTTATAATAGATGCAGTTAAAGCAGTATTTAGTGTAACAACTAATACAGGTTACAATAAAGGTGGTTCTTGCGGTAATAAATCAATTTTTAAATATGAAGATAATAAAGAATAAAAAAAATTGTTATTCTTGAATTATTAAATCTATCGCTTCTTTAAAATTTTTAGCAAAAAAATTTGATTTATATTTTTTTTTATCGAAGGTATATTTTTTATTTGCAAGCGCAATAGTTTTAACGCCAGCTCTTATACCACATTCAATATCTGTTTGTCTGTCTCCTATTATCCAAGATTGACTTAAATTTAAATTGTATTTTGATTTAGCTTTTTTAAGAAAAAAAGGATTTGGTTTTCTATCAAAACAAGGAGGGCCATAATTTTTTATTTTACTTTCAGGATGTTTGTATGAATAAAAAAATTCTTTAATGAAAATTGATTTTGATTGGAGTAAAGATTTAATTTTTTTATGCACTAATTTTAAATTTTCTAAAGACACTAAGCCTGTTGCATAATCTGGTTGGTTAGAAATTACAAAGAATAAGAAATTAAATTTTTTTAATTTTTTTATTGAACTAATGGTTGTTTTTTTAATTTTTATTTGATTTATATTATGAGGAGCTGTCCATTTTTTTAATTTTTTATTATACACCTCATCATTTATTACACCATCGCGATCAAAAAAAATCGCTTTTTTCATTAAATTAAGCTTTCCCATTTCATAGAATTTTCTTTTAAATAAGGATGAGTAACAATTAGATGCCATATTATAGATTGATAGGACTCGGTCAATGCTGTTATATTTTTTTTATTATTTATAGGAATTTTAAGACAAAAATCTGCATTTTTATTTGTATAACCTCCATCAGGACCAGTTACACCTAAAATCAAACTTTTTTTTTGTTTAGCAAATTTAATAGCCTCAACGATATTTAAACTTACTTTCTTTTTTATATTTCCACCACCTACTGAAAAAATAAATAAAGCATCTTTTTTTGAAAGTTTACTCACTTTCAACCAATTTTTGTATGAAGATTCCCATCCATCATCATTAATTCTGGCAGTTAATTCAGATACATTATCAGTTGGAGAATAACATTCAATATCACAAATTTTTCTGAAATCATTAACAGCGTGAGATGCATTTCCTGCGCTTCCTCCGACACCAATGAAAAAAATTCTACCTTTATTCTTTTTTATTTTTTTTAAAGAAAGAATAATTTTTAATATCATTTTATAATCTAAGAAATTAGATACATCAGACACTTCATACAAAAAATCTTTTATAAATTTATCCATTTTTTTAATTAAATATTCAGTACATTCATATAAATTACAAGCAAAGTTTAAATAAATTTTGTAATTCTTTTTATATAATAACTTTGTTTTAAAATCCTTTATATATTTCTGGATTAATTTTTCATTACATTTTTTTAAAATATTTTTTTGTTAATGCTATACCCTTTTTTGAACCAATTTCATAAAATTTTTTTTTAATTATTTGAAATGATAGTTCATTATTTTTAATCAATTTTTGATTAATTTTTTGAAGGTCCATTTTTTTTGGAAATAAATATTTTTTAAAAACATTTTTACTTAAAACAGTTATTCCATAATTAATATATTTCATATTCTTATTCGTGTTTTTTTTATCATACGAAATAATTTTTTTATTTTTTATTTCAACATCACTTAGGCCCCCTTCTGCAAATACATCTTTAAAATTATTATTTTTATAAACAGTCATTAATCCTAATTTTTTTGACTTTATAAAATTTAAATAAACTTTTTTATAATTAATATCCAAATATGAATCTCCAAATATTATAAAAAAATCATTTGATAATTTTGGTAGTGCTTTTTTTATAGCTCCACCTGTACCAAGAATTTTTTTACCGTCATCAGAAAATACTATTTTTAATTTTAAATTTTTATTTATTGATGTTATGTAATTTTTAATTTTATTCGATAAATAACCTGTTGAAATGATTATTTTTTTAAAATTATTTTTTTCTAATAATTTTAATTGATAAAATAAAAATGGTTTATTATTAAAGATAATTAATGACTTTGGAATATTTTTAGATATTTTTCCTAATCTTTTTGCTTTACCTCCAGTTAGGATTAAAATATCTGGCAACTTCATTATTTTACCATTACCTTTGTACCTTCGTAATCAAATTTAAAATCTACTTCATTTAATCCCTTTTTTTTTAGAGCTTTTTGTAATTTTTGCTTATTTTTAGAGTAGAACATTAAAAAACCTCCTCCTCCTGCTCCAACTACTTTTCCGGCTTCAGCGCCGTTTGATAATGCATATTCATAACACTGGTTAATAAACAAATTTGACATTTTATTAGATCTTTCCTTTTTAAAAATCCAATGTTCATTCATTATTTTACAAAATTCGTTAAAATTACCATTTCGGATACTTTCTAAACTTTTTATTCCTAGTTCTTTAATATAATCTAAATTTTGAATCATTTTTTGTGAGTTTATTTTTGTTTTATCGTTCTGTTCTTTTAAAATTTCTGTAGATTTTCTAGAAAAACCTGTAAAAAAAAGTAACAAATTATTTTCGAGATTATTTACATACTTTTTTTTAATATTAGTTTTTAAGATTTTAACTTTTCCGTTTTTTAAAAAGTTAAAAATTTTTAATCCACCATGAGATGCAATATATTGATCTTGTTTTCCGACAGGGTCATTTAATTTATTAATTTCAATTTTACTTGCAAGTTCAGCCAAACTATTTTTAGATATATCTTTATTTTGACTAATATATAAGCCTTTCAAAAAGGCTGTTGTAAAACTAGCAGAAGATCCGAGACCCGTTCCGGCTGGAATATCTGCTTGACTACCAATTTCTAAATTTTTATTAATTAATTTAAATTCTTTTAGTGCTTCTCTAATTAAAGGATGTTTAATTTCGTTAATTTTTTTTACTTTTTCAAAACTTGAATATTTTAAATAAAAACCATCTTGAAAAGTTTTATGTATATTTATATAAACATATTTATTTATCGCAGCAGAAAAAGTGAAACCGTTTTTTAACTTAAGATATATTCTATTTTTTTTTAAAGTCGAATTTTAAATTAAACTCCTAATGTTATTTGCGAAGTTACATCCAATGTTGGTTCATTTCCCCATGGCATTATTGTTTAGTGGAACCCTGATCCAACTATTTGGAAGAATCCAACAAGAGGCCGTGATTTTAGAAACAGGGTCCATCAATAATCGATTCGGATTTTAGTC